>CAXTSK010000378.1:2218-5552 GCA_964246655.1 uncultured Pyrinomonadaceae bacterium | reverse complement strand
GTCTGGTTCAGGTCGTCGGCCGCGCGCTCAATGTCGGCGGCGGCGGCCTTGAGGCCGTCGGCCGTCGAGCCTTTGGATGAAAGCTCTCGGGCCTGGCGCTCGAACTCCTCGACCTTCTCGACGAGCGAGAGGTCGAAGCGGTAGATGCGCTCAAGCTGCGGCTCCTCGATCTTGACGGCGTCGAAGAAGCCCGCGTAACCGTAGGAGGCGAAGCGGATGCGGTTCTCGACCTGGTCGAGCTTCTTCAAAACGCGGTCAACGGGGCCGACCTCGAACAGTCTGCCCGAAGACGAAAGTTCGCGCATCAGGTCGGTCAAAGGCTGCTTGGCCGCGCGCAGGCGTTCGGCCAGGTGCTCGCGGTGCAGCTTGTCCACGTCGCGCCGCCGCTCCTTGGCGACGTAGCCCGAGTAGCCCGGAATCTTGTCGCCCAAACGTTCAAGCCAGTTTCGCTGGTCGCTCATGCGTTGCCTCCAGAGGCGTCGGTTCGGATGTCGTCGGTCTTTGTACGTCGCGGCCCCGCGCCGGGTTCTGAGGCCGCGATTCTAACACCGCGGGCGCGTCGGTAGTAGTTGCGCCGCAAACGCGCCGCCGACTATTATACCCGCGTCAGCAATCTCTCAAGCCGCCGAACAATTTCAGGAAAAATTATGAGCGCCGAAAACGAGACGCCGAACGCCGCGCCCGCGCAGGAGGGCAAGTATGTTTACTGCATCATCGAGTCGAAGGAGCCGCGCAGTTTCGGCCGCATCGGCATCGGCGGCCGCGGCGACGAGGTCTACACCGTCCACCACGACGGGCTGGCGGCGGTCGTCTCGAACACGCCGATCCAGGTCTATGACCCGACGCGCGAGAACGTCTTCGCGCACGAGCAGGTCAACGAGACCGTCATGCACGAGTTCACCGTGCTCCCGATGGCCTTCGGAGTCTTGTTCAGAACTGAAGACGACATCATGGAGCTGATGCGCGGCACCTACGACGCGCTCCGCGACGTGCTGGCGAAGATGGCCGGCAAGGTCGAGTTCGGTTTGAAGGTCAACTGGGACCGCGAGCGCGTCATCGGCGAACTCGAAGAGGAGAGCGAGGAGATACGCAACCTGAAGGAGCAGATCACGTCGCGCGGCGCGGGCTCGACCTACTTCGCGCGTATGCAGCTTGGAAGGTTGGTCGAGACGGCGCTGGCCGAGAAGTCGGACGCCTACGTCCGCGAGGTCTACAACCACCTGCGCGACACGGCCGTCGCCTCGCGCGCCAACAAGCCCATCGGCGACAAGATGATCATGAACGCCGCCTTCCTCATCGAACGCGACCGCGAGTCCGAGTTCGACACGCAGGTCAAGGAGATCGCCGCCAAGTACGAAGGCAAGCTCTCCTTCAAGTACACAGGCCCCTGGCCGCCCTACAACTTCGTCCACATCCGCCTGAAACTGGAGCGCGGCGAGGGCGCCGCCTGACGCGGGCGCCCGAATCCGACAAGAGAGCCGCATTGACTTTGGAGGCTCACGCTATGACAGACGAAGAACGCCAGCGCACGATGGACTTCATCCTCCAACAGCAGGCGCAGTTTGCCGCTGGTATGCAGAGGTTTGAAGAAGGTATGCAGAGCCTTGGAGAAGCCGACGCACGGGCTTCGGGACGGCTGGATCGATTGGAACGCACAGTCGTTCTGACGGCGCGGCAGTTCCGCCGCGAGCGCCGCGACTTGCGCGAGCGCATCGCCGCGCTCGTAGACGCACAGATGAGAACCGAGGATGCCATGCGTTCACTGGCGACCACCACCGAGCGAAACAGCAAGAACATCGCGACCTTATCCAACAAGGTTAGTGGGAACCCGAGCGACGGGGGCGGAGACTCGGCGTAATCTTATGTTCCTGATTGACGACATCCTGCTCGCGCCGGTGAACGGCTTCAAGTTCATCATGCGGCAGATTCAGCAGCTCGCCGACAAGGAGCTGAACGACGAGTCGGTGATTAAGGAGCAGTTGCTCGAACTCCAGATGCGTTTCGAGCTGGAGGAGATTTCCGACGAGGACTACGCCGAGGCCGAGCGCGAGCTGTTCGCGCGCCTGCGCGCCATCAAGGCCCGCCAGCTCGAAGCGCTGGGCCAGGTGCACACGGCCGACACCTCCTCGATGGTCATCGAGGCCGGCGGTGACGAGCACGAAGGCGGCGACTTCTACGAGCCCGGCGGCGGGCGCTGAAACAATTTTTGATTCGAGATTTTTGATTTGCGATTGAAGTCATGGAACGAAAGCCGCGCGCCTCTCCAAATCAAAAATCGCAAATCAAAAATCGCAAATCCATCCTCCCCGCAGACTTCCCGCAAACGCGTTACCTCTTCTTCGGCGGCAAGGGCGGCACGGGCAAGACGACGGCCGCCGCCGCCACCGCGCTCGCGCTCTTAGACGCGGCGGGGGCCGGCGAAAGCACACTCCTCTTCTCGACCGACCCCGCGCACTCACTCTCAGACAGCTTGGGCGTCGAAGTCGGTGACCGCACGGCCGAGGTCGCGCGGCGCGGCCGTCGTGAAGACGCGCCGCGGCTCTTCGCGCGCGAGATGGACGCCGCGGCCGCGCTCGAAGCGTTCAAGCAGAAGCACCGCGCGGTACTCGCCGAGATCGCCGACCGCGGCACCATCCTCGACGAGGCGGACATCAACGACCTGCTCGACCTGAGCCTTCCCGGCATGGACGAGGTGATGGCCCTCTTCGAGCTGAGCGAGGTCGAGCGCGCCAGCGCCTTCGCGCGCGTCGTGGTGGACACGGCGCCGTCGGGGCACACGTCGCGGATGCTGCGCCTGCCCGAGGTCTTCGCGCGCTGGGTCGGGGCGCTCGACGTGATGTCGGAGAAGCACCGCTACATGGTCGCGCATTTCGCGCGGCGGGGCCGCGTGAGGGAGGACGAGGTTGACCTCTTCCTGCGCGACCTCGCGTCGCGCGTCGCGGCCGTGCGTGCGATGCTCTTCGACCCGGCGCGCGCGAGCTTCGTCCTCGTCACCATCCCCGAGGCGATGGCCTTCGAGGAGACGGCGCGCTACTTCGCCTCGCTCCGCGCCGAGGGCGCGCCCGTCACAGACCTCGTCATCAACCGCGTCGAGCGCGGGCACGCGGGCTGCCCCTTCTGCCGCGCGCGCACGCGCATGCAGTCGCGCTGGCTCGACGCCACCACGAAGGAGTTCAAGACTCTCCGACAGAGACGCGTCCTGCTCTTCCCTTCCGAGGTGCGCGGCGTTAAAGCCCTCCGCGAGTTCGCCGCAGTGCTGTGGGAGAAGGCAGGCAGAAGCCCGACCGTGTGGGAGGGCGCAGGTCGTCCTTCAAAACGCACGATGGATGACGTA
>CAXTSK010000378.1:0-2208 GCA_964246655.1 uncultured Pyrinomonadaceae bacterium | reverse complement strand
CCACAACCCACCCCCTGCGCGGCCCCGCCGCCGCCCCCGCGGGGCGCGCTTCTGCCTTGAGCCGAAGCGGCTCGTCATCTTTGGCGGGAAGGGCGGTGTGGGGAAGACGACGGCGGCGGCCTCTTACGCGCTCGCGGTCGCGGAGGCGGACGAGTCGGCGCGCGTGCTCGTCTTCTCGACCGACCCGGCGCATTCGCTCTCGGACAGTTTTAATGAGCAGGTGGGTGAGTTGAAGAAGGGCGTCGGGGGGGCGTTGAACCTCGACGCGATGGAGATCGACCCGGCGGCGCGGTTCGAGGAACTGAAGGAGCGTTATCGTCGTTGGACGGACGAGCTGTTCGAGTCGCTGACGGGCGGCTCGCGCTGGGAGGTGAAGTTCGACCGCGAGGCGATGCGCGAGTTGGTCGCGCTCGCGCCGCCGGGCATCGACGAGATCGCCGCCCTCTCGACCGTCAGCGACCTCATCGACGAGGGTAGATACACGACCATCGTCTTAGACACCGCGCCGACCGGACACCTCCTGCGCTTCCTCGAACTGCCCGAGGTGGCGCTCGCGTGGGTGCGCACTTTCATCAAGCTGCTCCTCAAGTATAAGAACGTGGTACGCTGGGGCGGCGTGGCCGAGGAACTGGTCGCGCTCTCGAAATCTATCAAGCGCGTCGCGGCGCTGCTGACCGACTCGGAACATTGCGAGTTCGTCGGCGTCGCCATCCCCGAGCGGATGAGCCTCGAAGAGACGGCGCGTTTGGCGGCGCGGCTCGAACACTTACGCGTGCCGATGCGCCGGCTCGTCGTCAACAACGTCCTGACCGAAGAGGCCGCACGCGCGTGCGACTTCTGCGCGGCGCGGCGGCGCGGGCAGACGCCGGTCGTCAAGGGGTTCGGTAAAAAACTCCCGGGCGTCGAACTCTTCCTCGCGCCCGAGCGCGCGGGCGAAGTGCAAGGCCGCGAGAGTCTGCTCGAACACTTCCGCGGCTGGGAGAAGATTTAAAAGTTCAAATTTGAAATTCTGAGTTGATGGGTAAGAGTCAGAATCAAGATGACGAAGGGCGTGGCCTTTACGTCTACTGCGTCGGCGAGCGCGAGACGCTGGCGCCGCTCTTCGACGCGCAGTTGCCCGAGGCCATCGAGGAGGGCGCGGGGCTCGAAGCCGTCGAGGCCGCGGGACTGTCGGCGGTCGTGAGCGCGGTGCCGTTAGAAGTGTACGGCGAGGGCGCGCTGGCCGAGCGCCTGTCGGACGCGGCGTGGACGGCGACGCGCGCGCTCCGCCACGAGCGCGTGGCCGAGCACTTCGCGCGCAGGGCGGCGGTCGTGCCGCTGCGCTTCGGCGCCATCTACCTGCGGCGCGAGGGCGTCGAGCAGATGCTCTCCGAGAGGGCGCGGCAGTTCCGCGAAGTGCTCAAGCGTTTGGAAGGGCGCGCGGAGTGGGGCGTGAACGTCTACGTCGAGCGCGCGCGCCTGCGCGAAGAGGTGACGCGCTTGAGCGCGCGCCTGCGCGAGATGGCCGAGCGCGCCGACGCCTCGACGCCGGGCCAGTCGTACCTCCTGCGCAAGAAGATCGAAGGACTGCGCGATGAAGAAGCTCGGGCCGAGACGCGCCGCGTGGCGCGCGAGGTCGAAGAGACGCTCGGCGCGACGTGCGACGGCGTTGCGCGCCTGCGCGTGCTCAAGGACGAGGCGACCGAGCAGGGCGAGCTGGCCGCGCGCCTCGCCTTCCTCGTTCCGTCCGAAGGCTTTGACTCTTTCCGCGCCGCCGCCGAACGGCTCGCCGACCGCTACACCCCGCTCGGCTTCCGCTTCGAGCTGACCGGCCCGTGGCCCGCGTACAACTTCGCTTCCGTGGAAGAAGAAAGTCAGGTGTGAGGGATGGACGAAGAGTTCGAGCTTGACGAGGACGAGGAGCTGTCGCTGCTGGAGACGCTCGACCACGTGCTCGACCACGGGCTGGTGATCGCGGGCGAGGTGAGGATAGCGGTGGCGGACGTTGACCTCGTCTTCCTGGGTCTGAACGTGCTGCTCGGCTCGGTCGAGACCGTCGAACGCGTCCTCGGCGAGCGCGAGCGGCGGGTAGAGCTTTTGAGCGGGCGCGCCGGGCGGACAGGCGAGTGACGATGAGCCTGTACGTCTTGTGTGTGGGCGGAGACGTGGGCGCGGCCGCGTTCGAGGGGCTGGCCGGCGTCGGCGTGGCGCGCGTGCTTGTGCTTGAGT
>CAXTSK010000377.1:0-5553 GCA_964246655.1 uncultured Pyrinomonadaceae bacterium | reverse complement strand
GCGTGAGGTGGCCGACGATGGTCTCGGCCACCTTGCGCGCCGCCGGGTAGGCCGGCCCCATACGTGTCTGGACGACTTCGCTCATCCCGCGCGTCATTTCACGTCGAGCAGTTCAATGTCGAAGAGGAGGGTGGCGTTGGGCGGTATCGTGCCGTTCCCGGTCGCGCCGTAGCCGAGCGTGGGCGGGACGACGAGCTTGCGACGCCCGCCGACCTTCATCGTCGCGATGCCCTCGTCCCAGCCCTTGATGACGCGATTCATCCCGAGCGGGAACGAGTAGGGCTGGCCCTTGTCGCGCGAGCTGTCGAACTTCGTGCCGTCGGTGAGCGTGCCCGTGTAGTGGACGACCGCGGTCTGCCCCACGCGCGGGCTCGCGCCCGTGCCGACGACGAGGTCTGTGTACTTGAGGCCCGAGCGGGTCGTCACCTCCGCGCCCGCGCCCGTCCCCGGGAGCCCCGGCACGAAGAAGTAGGCCGCCGCCCCGGCCGCGAGCGCGACGATGATGACGAGCGCGATGACGCGCGTCCGCTTCTGTTTGGTGTGGCGTTGCGTCCTGTCCTGCGTGCCGAAGCTTGTGCGGGTCGGGTGCGTCCTTCGGGCGGTGCGCCGCTTACGACTCTGAGGCAACTGCTTATCTCCTGTTGTCGGTGTGGTCTGAAGAGTTTCGGCGGCCACGGACGCGACCGCGCGCGGGGCGTAGCATAAGCGAAACGCGCGCAACCCTCAACCGCCGAACGCATCCGTCTTCGTCTCCCAGAAGGTCGGCCCTTTCGGTTGCAGCTCACGTTCGACGGCGAGCGCGACGAAGCCCAACGTGTAGCGCGCGTTCACTTCGAGCAGACGATGCAGTCCGCCCGCGTGCTCAAGCGCGTCGAAGCCCGCGGGGCCGCAGAAGCCTTCGGCGCGCAGACCTTCGCAGACGACGGCGGCCGTCTCTTCGAGTTCTTTCATCCGACCGGGCGCGGGCGGGCGTCCGAGCACGTAGCCTGTGCCCGTCCCCGCGCCGTTAGTTTGCAGGTCGCTCACGCCGAGCAGGCGGTGCGCGCCTCTGCGCGAGACTTCGACGACGACGCCGTACTCGCGCTTCACTTCGAGCCACGGCTGAAAGATGAGCGGCTCGCCGCGCGCGAGACGTTTGAAGGCCCAAGCGCCCTGCGCGCCCTCGACGCGCGGCCCGCGCCCGAGCACGCGCTCGCGCGCCGCGAAGCCGTAAGGGCTCTTGACGACCCACTTGTCATCCGCGCCGGGGCAGGCGCACGCCGCGGCCTCCGACAACTCTTCTGCCGTCTGTGCCACGCGCGCGCCGGGCAGCGCCCAACCCATCTCGACTTCGAGCGCGTGGCTCCACAGCTTCGAGTTCACGCGCGCGACCACGTCGAAGTCTAACGGCCGCACTTCAGCGCCCGCGTTCAACCCTTCGGCGGCCGCCGAACGCGTCCAGCCCCAGGGCGTGAAGAGTCGCCCCGTCTGAGGCGTCCGCCCCGAAGCGGCCGCGCGCGGCGAGACGAGTTGGACTTCACGTTTACGAGTTTCACTGACAAGCGCCTCCGGCCACGGCACTTCGTAGAGCAGCGCGTCGCCGGGGCGCGCGAGGCGCAGGAGGTGCGGGGCGAGTCTCCGGTTGAGCGCTTCGAAGGCTTGCGTGCGGCGGTAGGGTCGCGCGGGCGCGTGTGCGTCGTGCGCCAACTCGACCTCGAAGTCCGCGTTCATGTGCCACAGTCTCTGTTTCACGCGCGTTGGTTTAGTATACAAGGCACGATGCATGTGTGGAGGCTGGAACTTGAGTACGAGGGGACGCGCTACGCGGGCTGGCAGGCGCAGCCGCACGCGCGCACCGTGCAGGGCGAGTTGTTGAAAGCCGCGGAGCAGTTCTTGAACGCGCGCGTCGAGGTCGGGGGCTCCGGCCGCACGGACGCGGGCGTCCACGCGCTCCGGCAGGTCGCGCACCTGAAGTCGAAGCTGGTCGGCCGCGCGCCCGATCAGACGCAGTTGAAGACCGGACTCAACAAACTCCTCCCGCACGACGTGAACGTCCTGCGCGTAGCGACGGCACGCCCGAGCTTTCACGCGCGCCACGACGCGCGCTCGCGCTACTACGTCTACCAGATTGCGACGCGGCGGACGGCCTTCGGCAAGCCCTTCGTCTGGTGGGTGCGGGACAGGCTGGACGTGAAGTCGATGAAGGCCGCGTGCCATCTCGTCGAAGGGCGGCACGACTTCAGTTCCTTCTGCGAGAGCCCCGAGGCGCAGCGCTCCACGTTGGTTGAAGTAGAGCGCGCGGAACTCTCGGCGGACGGCGGGCTCGTCCTCTTCCGCGTCGGCGCGAGCCACTTCCTCTGGAAGATGGTGCGGCGCATCGTGGGCGCGCTCGTCGAGGTCGGGCGCGGCAACCTCTCGGCGGAAGAGTTCGGCGGGCTGTTAGAGAGATACTCCAACGCGCCCGCCGCCTGGACGGCGCCGCCGTCGGGGCTCTTCCTCGAACGCGTCCTCTACGAAGGCGACCCGCCGCCGGGGCCGCTGCGCGCCCCGTTCCCGCTGACGGCGGAATGAGGCGTTCGTGTCGGTTCTCGCGTGAAGGCGGATGAGAAACAGTTAACACAGAGACACAGAGACACAGCTTCTTGAATACTAAAGACGAAGCTGTGTCTCTGTGTCTCCGTGTTGAATCGCCTCCAACGTCAAACACGCGACGAGGGCGATAGCTCTACTCCGGCCCGAAGCGCTGGCGGTACTCGGTCGAGTCGAGGAAGGCTTTGACCAGCTCGGCCTTGACGTAGTCGCCGCCGTGGTCTTCAAGCTTGCCGAGCCAGAATTCGAGGCCGCTGAAGTCCGTGTCACGCCCCGCGTTCGCGTCGCGCTGGAGGTAGCCGAAGTACTCGGCGAGCACGAAGGCGCGGTTGAACTCGCGCCGGTACAACTCGGGGTCGTCGGCCACTTTCAGAAGCACGGTGGCGCGCGTCTCCGCCCCCGAGTCGAGCCCCGCCAACAGCGCGTCGCGCCCCGCCGCCGCGCCCGAGAGCCCCGCCGTCGCCAGCAGCGTGTCCACGTAGTCTGCGTTGCTCAAGCTCCCGTAGCGCGCCGCGAACGCGTCCCCCGCCGCCCACTGCGCGACGAAGGCCCGCCGGTTCGCTTCGAGCTTCGACTCCCACCCCAGTTCTTTGACGACGACGCCGCGGCCGAGGGCCTGCTGCGCCGCGCGGTAGTCAGCGAACCGCGGCATCTCTCCGAACGCGGCCTTGTGCAGCCGGTAGAAGAAGTAGCCCGTGCGCTGCGCCTCGATGGAGAGGAAGAAGGCCGCGCTGACGTTGACCCGCTTCATCTCGCGGCACCCGGCGTCGGCGCCGCACTTCGTGATCTCGTTCGTCCAGAAGGCGAGGCCGTCGTCGTCGGCCTCGCGGTTGAGGAAGTCCCGGTACTGCTGGCGCACGAAGCTCATCGCGTCGTCGATGGGGTTGAAGGCGCCGGTGCCGGCGGCGAAGACGGCCTCGTCGGGCTTGCGCTGCTCGCTGATGCGCGAGACGAAGGCGTCGATGCCGGTCGCGTTGCTGGTGGTGTGGAGCTGCGGCTGAAACGCGCCCGCGGTGGCCGGGAACTCGCCCGACCAGGTGAAGCCGGTGACGTAGGCCGTGCCGTCGTGGCCGACGGCGAGCCCGCGGATGCCGTCGCCGCTCGAAGTGCCGAGGTAGGTCGAGTAGCCGAGCGTCGAGCCGGTGCGGTCGATCTTGATGACGAAGCCGTCGCCGCCCGGCTTGCTGATGGTGTTGCCGAGGTCGCCGCCGTACTTCGACTGGAGCACGTTGGCCGTGATGACGAAGTCGGCCGAGTCGGTCTCGCCCGCGACGTAGGTCGAGCCGTCCGGCGCGAGCGCGAGTCCGTAGGGCGTCTCCTTGCCGTGCCCGCCGAAGAGCGTCGAGTAGGCGAGCGCGTCCAATCCGCCCGCCTTCGACTTCGTGTCGATCTTGGTCAGGAAGAGGTCGTCGTTGCCGTTGTTCTTCCGCTGGACGGCGTTGTCCGTTACGGGGAAGTCGTCCTCGTTCGTGTTGCCCGGGAGCCACGTCGCGGGCGTCGAGCCGGTCGTGCCCATCACGTACATGAAGCCGCGCGCGTCGGCCGCCACGTCGATGACCTTCTCCAAACCCTTGCCGCCGAGGTAGGTGGCGTAGGCCAGCTCGTACCCGCCGTCGGGCGTCGGCCGCAGCTTCTCGGCGTAGGCGTCGAAGCAGGGCACGTCGCCGAACTGGTCGTCTTGATAGCAGATGTCGTTCTTCGGCCGCGAGCGCAGGACGGCGTTGGGCGTCGTGGGCCAGAGCGCCTCGTCGCCGGAGTTGGTGTCGGCGAGGTAGACGTTACCCGCCGGGTCCACGGCGATGCGGCGCGCGCGCGAGTAGGAGGCGTAGAGCAGGTCGCCGGCCCCTTTGCCTTCGGGCCTGAGCCTCATCATGAAGAAGCCCATCGGCGTGCCGTTCGGGTGTTTGAGGTGCGGCGCCTTCATGTGCGCGTTCGGGGTGAGGGTGATGCCGCTCCCGTAGTAGTTGCCGGTGACGTAGACGGTGCCGTCGGCGCCGAGCGCGAGGTCGAGACCGCCGCCGGGGAGCGAGGTCGAGTAGGAGAGCGCGCCGTCGGGCGTGAGCTTGATGAGGAAGCCTTCTTTGAACGACTGTTTGTAAGAGTTCGGCGTCGAGGGGAAGTCGGGCGACTCGGAGACGCCGACGACGTGTGCGTTGCCCGCCGCGTCGGCCGCCATCTGGAACGGGTAGTCGGCGCCGCTGCCGCCGACGTAGGTCGAGTAGACGAGGTCGGCCGCGCCCTTGCCCGTGGGGCGGAGCTTGGTGACGAACACGTCCTGGCCGAAGCCGGGCCGCCCGCCGCCGCCTTTCCGCTTTTGGAAGGCGTTGTCGGTGACGGGGTAGTCGTCCGAGACGGTGTTGCCCGTCACGTAGATGTTACCCGCGCCGTCCACGGCGATGCCGGCGGGCATCTCGAAGCCCTCGCCGCCGAGGTAGGTCGAGTAGCTGAGTACGGGGTCGATGACCAGAGGCCGAGCCGGGTCATAGGCGCCGACCTCGAAGCCGACCCGCCGCGTGCCGCGCAGCACGTAGCGACTTTCCACCGCCCGCCTCTCATCATCAACCGTCTGGTAGACGAAGGGCCTGTGCTGGCGCAGGCTCCCGTTCTTCGTGTGCAGGACGAGGTCGCCGTCCGCATCAAGCTCAAGCCGCTCGACGCCGCGAAAGTCGAGCGCAATCGCGCCCGCGTCCGCGTGCGGGGCGACGACGAAGTCGTACTCAAGCCGTCGCCCGTCGCCGTAATAGACCATGTCAACGCCTTCGTAGACCGAATGGTAGCGCACGCGCGCGTAGCGCGACGCCGTGGCCTCGAAGCGCCGTGCGCCGTTGCCGCGGACGTAGTTGACGCGGCCCGGCAGGCGCTCCTCGCCTTTGATTTCGGCGCGCGGGTTTGCACCGGCGAGTCGCATCTCGACGGCTTGTATGGGAGGCCCGGGCGTGACGCCCGCGCGGGCGCTCTCCCCTAGCGCCGCGCGCGGACGTGCGC
>CAXTSK010000376.1:0-5558 GCA_964246655.1 uncultured Pyrinomonadaceae bacterium | reverse complement strand
CTCCTGGAGGAGCAGCCGCCGACGATCTACCTTCCCGCTGATCGTCCGCGGCAGCTCCTCCAGGAGCACGAACGCAGAAGGCACCATGTAGTCGGGTAAGAGTTCGGCAGCCGCCTCCCTCAACTCGCCCGCGCCGACCGCGCCGACGACGTAGGCGCAGAGGTAGTTGTTGCCCTGCCCGTCCTCGCGCTCGACCACGGCGCAGTCCTCGACCCGCGGGTCGCGCCGCAGCGCGCCTTCGACCTCTCCCAACTCGACGCGCGAGCCGCGGACTTTGACCTGCTCGTCACGGCGGCCGAGATACTCGAAGTTACCGTCCTCCAACACGCGCCCCATGTCGCCGGTGCGGTGGACGAGGTCTGTCGGGTCTGTGCCGAAGGGGTTGCGGACGAAGGCGGCGGCCGTCAGGTCGGGGCGGTTGTAGTAGCCGTGCGAGCGGTACTGCGTGCGGATGAGTATCTCGCCGACGACCCCCTGCGGGCAGGGGCGACCCTTGTCGTCCACGAGCACAGCCTTCGCGCCGTCGATGGGCTGGCCGACGGGGATGCTGCGCCGCCGCTCGTCGCCCTCCCGCACGAAGTAGGCGAACTTCGCCATCGTCGTCTCCGACGTTCCGTAGAGGTTCACCAGCCCGACGCGCCAACCGACCGCCTCGGCCCAGCGCGCCACGTCGGCCGCCCCCAGCACCTCGCCCGCCATCACCACCCACCGCAGCCGCGGCAACCGGCCCTCGCCTTCGAGCGAGCGCGCCAGGGCGCGGAACACCGACGGCACACAGTGGACGACTTCGACCTCCTCGCGCTCCAGCCACGCGGCGAGCCGCCCGCCGTCGAGCAGTTCCTCGCGCGAGTCCGGCACGCAGACGCAGCCGCCCGTCGTCAGTGGCACAAAGAGGTCGCGCAGCGAGCCGTCGAAGGAGAGTGGGAGCAACTGGCTGACGCGCGCGCCGTGCGAGAGGTCGAGGCGAGACAACTCCCAGCGGATGAAGTGGTCAATGCCCTTGAGGCGGCCGGCGATGGCCTTCGGCTCGCCGGTCGAGCCCGAGGTGAAATAGACGTAGCTCAGCGCGTCCGGGTCGTAGCCGCCCGCCACGGCCGGGATGATGTCCTGCTCCGAATCCTGCCCAAGCCCCGCGTCCCGCTCCCAGTCGTCGCCCAGCGCGATGATCTCGCAGGTGTCGCCGGCCAACTCCCGAGCACGCGCCGCCCACGCCTCGTCGGCGATGCAGAAACGTGGCGCCGCCACGGCCAGCATCGCACGCAGCCGTGCCTCCGGCAGACCCGCGTCGAGCGGCATGAAGGCCGCGTGCGCCTTCAGCGAGCCGAGGGCTGCCGCCGCCGCGCGCCCGACGCCGCCCGTCAGGACGGCGACGATGTCGCCGTGTGTCACGCCCCTGCGGCGCAGGTCTGCGGCGAGCGCATCGGAGAGCGAGCGCAGGCGGGCGTAGGAGAGCGAGCGCGGGCCTTCGGAGACCGCGGTGCGGTCGGTGAAGCGGGCGGACGCCGCGTCGAACATCTCCTGAATGCTTTCGAATGTCATGTGTGCTCCTTATTGCAGATTCTTTGCGATGGTGTAGAGCGGGTCGATGCAGTGGTAGCGCCGGCGGCGCTGGCCGGAAGCCATGAAGTGCTTGGCCAGGAGGTGGATCTCCGTGCAGCCGACGATGAAGGAATCGACCTTGTACTTCGCGAGCAGCGACTCCAGCAGGGCGACGGACTCCGCCGGGTCGCGGTTCTTCTTCAACTCGTAGATGACTTCGTGGTGGATGCGCGCCTGATCCTGCTCGTCGGGGAGGACGACCAGATGCGAGAGGCGCTCCCAGTCCGTCTGTTGCTGGAAGACGCGCAACGCCTGCGTCCCCTGCGAGCAGACGAGCAGGCTCCTGCGGCGCGTCAGCGCCAACTGCTCGGCCGCCACGTCTAAGAGCGAGATGATGCGCCGCCGCCGCTCGGCCGGCAGGCGCGGCAGCAGGTGGTGAATGGTGAAGCAGCAGATGACGAAGCGCGACGCGCCGAGCGCTTCGAGCCGGCCGAGCACCTCGTCGAGGCGCGCGAGCAGTTCCTCCTCGCGGCCGGCGAGGAAGGCTTCCGTGCGGTCGGGGAAGTCCGGGTCGGAGTACATCAGGACGGCGGGCGACTCCTGCTCGCGCCCGGCAAGGCTCTGCTCGTAGATGGTCTTCAGGAACTCGGCCGAGGCGAGCGGGCCCATCCCGCCGATGACGCCGAGCATCGGCCTCAAGGTTGTTGACATCTTGCTGCTCCGGGGCGGCTTCAGCTCAGGTCGGGGAGATCAAACAGTTCGAGCATCATCCCGAAGGTCAGGACGGTGATGAGCAAGTCGTTCTCGAAGGGGAGGTTGAGCTTAAATCCGGGTTTGGAGTACTGGTGCTTGAGTCTCTCGATAACGTCAGGGTTGAAGTAGCCTTGGCGCTTGATGCGCTCGTATGAGAGCAGGTCTTCGACCCATTCGATGTTCTGGTTGAGGAGGTACGGGCTCCCCGGGGCGTGGAAGCCGTACTTCTCGCGGTTGACTATTCGAGGCGGAACGAGGCCCTCGGCCACTTTGCGCAGAACGTACTTTTCAGTGTACTGGTTGAGTTTGAGCGAAGGCGGGATGCGCTTCGAGAACTCGATGACGTTGATGTCGAGGAAAGGATATCGCGCCTCGACCGAGTTGGCAAGCGACATGCGGTCGCCGTGGTCGGAGATCAGGTGGTCGGAGAGGCGGAGCTTGAAGTCGAGGTAGGAGCGCTGGTGGATGAAGTCGCGCCCGCGCAGCCGCTCCTTGTTGACCAGCTCGAAGTTGAGGCAGTCGAACTCCTCGAACAGTTCGTTGACGCCCTCCGAATAGAGCGCCGTCTTGACCTCGCGGAAGGCATACTGGTCCGTCTCGTAGAAGAGGTTCGGGTCGCCCCACAGCTTCAGGCGCAGCTCGTCTTCGAGCGCGGTCTCCAAGTCGAACTTCTTCGCGTCGCGCAGGCCCATCTGGTCGAAGCGGTAGCCGACGTAGCCGGCGAACAGCTCGTCCGCCCCCTCGCCCGTGAGGATGACGGAGATGCCCGTGTCCTTGGCCTCGCGCGAGAGCGCCATCGAGCAGGTGTTGTAGGTCTCCTTGACCGGGCACTCGCAGTGCCGGAGCATGTCGGCCATCCGCTCGGCGATCTCCGTCCAGCCGAAGACGATGGGGTGGTGGACGGACCCGATGCTCTCCGACATCAAGGTCTGATACTTCGACTCGCAAATCTCCTTCTCCTGAAAGCCGATGGAGAAGGAGTGGCGCTTGACGTTGGGCGAGACGCGGCCGATGAGCGCGCCGATGAGCGAGGAGTCGAGGCCGCCGCTCAGGTAGAAGCCGACGGGCACGTCCGCCTGGAGCCGGTATCTGACCGACTGCTCAAGCAGCCCGCGCAGCGTCTCGACGTAGTAGCTCTCGGGCCGTTCCTCCTCGGCCTCGCCCGCCAGCGGGTAGTCCAAATCCCAGTACTCGCGCACCGACACGTCGCCGCGCTCGACCAGCAGGTAGTGGCCACTCTTGAGGCTATGCACGTTCTTGAACATCGTCCGCGGGCTGACGAGGCCGGGGAAGGAGAAGACCTGGTCGAGCCCCGTCAGGTCCACCTCGCGCCGCACGAGCGGGTGCGCCAGCAGCGCCTTGATCTCGGAGCCGAAGACGAAGACGCCGTCGGCGAGCGTGTAGTAGAGCGGGTTGATGCCGAAGTGGTCGCGCGCGAGGAAGAGGCGGCGGCGCGGCCGGTCGTAGATGACGAAGGCGAACTGCCCGTTGAGGCGGTTAAGGAAGCCGACACCCTCCTCCTCGTAGAGGTGGAGGATGACCTCCACGTCCACGTTGGTGCTGAAGACGTGGCCGCGCGCTTCGAGTTCGCGCCGCAGCTCGCGGTAGTTGTAAATCTCGCCGTTGCACATCAGCACGACCGAGCCGTCCTCGTTGTAGAGCGGCTGATCGCCGCCCGCGAGGTCGATGATCGAGAGGCGGCGGAAGCCGAGCCCGACGTGCTCGTCCGCGTAATAGCCGTCCGAGTCCGGGCCGCGGTGGACGAGCGTGTCCGCCATGCGCTTCGGCAGCGTGGGATCGACCCGGCGCTCGCCGCGCGTGTCCATGAATCCGGCAAAGCCGCACATCAGTGGTTCACCTCTCCGTTCGGGGAATCGGGCCTTCAGCCGAAGAGCGGCCAGCGCGCGTAGTCGCAGCGCGGGACGCGCATCACGTCGCGCTCGACGAGCAGGTAGTTCTGCCCGCTCGAAGTCATCCCTTCGGCCGCGCGCCGCTCGGCCATCCGGTGCGCGTGAAACTGCTTCGTCTCGGCGTCGAAGTCGAGCCGGCCGACCGAGAGGAAGCGCACGGCCCCCTCGTTGTCGCGCGCCGTGATTACCTCGCCGCGGTTGTAGATGCTCGGCGCGAACGGGATGTCGAGGAGGCCGCGGCGGAAGCCTTCGACGATGCCGGGCGCGATCTGCCCCCGCCCGGCGGCGACGACGCTGTCGAGCACGGCCTGTGTCTCGCGGCGGATGAGCGCGCACTCCTCGGCCACGCGCTCCTCGCACACCTCCTGCTCGCGCGCCGCGCCGGCGCCCATGCGGACGAGGTGCAGCGCGTGTACGTTGTCCTCCAGCGTCGGCACCTTGAAGGCTTCGGCCGGGGTCTTGACGATGACGCGCGTGGCGCGCGAGAGCTGGGCCGTGATGGCCGAGTTGTAGATGAGCCCCTCGGCCCGCTCCTGGTCCTCGGGGAAGGCCGCCATGTACTGGTGGAAGACCGTGTTGACGTGCACGTCGAAGTACCCGAGGTTGCCGAGCACCTCCGCCCCCATCTGCCCCATCGCGCGGATGGCGGCGATGTCCTGAATGCGATTGCCCTGCTCGGCATATCCGAGGCTCACGCACTTGACGCCCTGCTGGACGGCGAGGACGGCTTCGAGGATGTTGACGGCGATGGCGAGGCAGGGTGGGATGAGCGTGGCGGTGAGCGTCCCGAAGAACTCGCGGTCGAGCGTGATGCCGAAGCGCTCGTGGTAGAGGCCGGTCAGGCGATCCACGTAGCGCCACGTCTCGATGGACTCGCCGAGCGTGTAGTCTTTGTAGTAGGGGATGTTGTAGCAGACGGGCCCGCCCTCGAAGGCCGTCACGCCCCCGGCGTAGGAGATTTCGGCGAGCAGGCGCGGGTCGCGCGTGCTGTGGCGCGTCTGGAGCGGCAACCCGACCTCGGAGATGATGCGGCGCAGCCCCGCCGGGCCGTGGTTGATGACGGGGAAGCCGTTGAGCGTCGAGTCGCCGGTGCTGCGGCTCTCGCGGATGGCCTCCTCGGCCCCGGCGTAATTGTTGTTGCGCGTCAGCGAATCGACCTGGTAGGAGAGGACGCTCGCGCCCGCGCCCTTGAAGGCGCGGAAGAGTTTGAGCTGGTCGGCGAGCAGCGGCACGCCGGAGCGCGGCTGGATGAGCATCGAGGGGCTGGCCGGGGGGGGGGGGGCGGGGGGGCGGGGGGGGGGGGGGGGGGGGCGGGGGGGCCGGGGGGGGGGGGGGGGGGGGGGGGGGGGGGGGGGG
>CAXTSK010000375.1:2833-5568 GCA_964246655.1 uncultured Pyrinomonadaceae bacterium | reverse complement strand
ATCGGCGCGCGCGCCCGCGCCGATCATGCCGACGACGGGGACTTCGACGGCGGCGCGTATCGCCGGCACCGCCAGCGCCGACGCCGTGTTGCACGCGACGACGAGCAGCTTGATGCCGCGTGAGACGAGGAACCGCGCGTTCTCGATGGCGTAACGCTCCACGGTCGCCAGCGACTTTGTCCCGTAAGGCACGCGCGCCGTGTCGCCCAGATACACGTAGCGCTCCGTCGGCAGGCGCTCGTGCAGCGCCCGGTAGACTGTCAGGCCCCCGACGCCGCTGTCGAAAATTCCGATGGGAAGGTTGCGATCCAAACTAAGTGAAGGACGGCTCAGACGAAAATCTCCGACACCTTATAACGAAAGCCCGGCACCACGTCGCCGCCGTCCAACTCGTCCTCTTCGAACAGACGTGTCACGTCCGTCAACGAGCGATAGACCGTCACGATGCGTCGCTTCGAGTCAACAATCCAGACGACCCGGACGCCGGCATTCAGCCAGTCTTCGACCTTCTCCAACACCTCGCTGTAAGTGTCGCCGGGGCTGAGAACTTCGACCACCAAGTCAGGCGCTAACTCCCAGAAGTTTTTCGGAATGCCCGTTCCGGGAATTCTCTCGCGCCGGACGAAGGCGATGTCGGCGGCGCGCACGGTGTCCGGGTCGGAGGCGATCTTAAACCCGGTCTCAGCGCCGAAGCCCTGACCGATATCCTTTGTGTGCGGAGCGAGCAGTCCAGTCAGGTTATAGACTACTCCCCCGTGTTCACCGCCCGACGGAGACATCTTTCGCAGCTCTCCTTTCACCAGCTCGTAACGGAAGCCGTCGTCCGGCATCTCGAAAAGCTCGCTGGCGGTCGAGCGTTGAAGTGTCGTGGTCATGTCAGTCCTCCGTGACGGCCGCGTCGGTAAAAAGAGGGCGGCCGTTCGTTTGAAAATGTCTTAGTTCAAGCCCGCCGCCGCGGCCTTCTTGCGGAGGTTGGGGATGATGCCGGAATCGACGGTCTCGCCCTTGCGGGAGATGACCTGGAAGAACATCTCGTCCTTGACCACCTCGAAGAGCATGAAGGAGAGGTCGGTGTCGAAAGCCTTCTCCGTCAGCGGCGAGCTGTCCTTTACGTCGCCCTCGCGCAGCTTACCGCCCGCGCCCGAGATGAAGTAGTAGACGCCCTTCTGCGGCTTGATGCGCTCGTAGAAGTGCTCGTGGCCCGCGAGCACGACGTTGACGCCGTACTTGAGGAAGAGCGGCTCGACCACCTCGCGCAGTCCCGTCGAGGAGCCGTGCTTGCCGCCCGACGAATACGGCGGGTGGTGGAAGAAGGCGACCTTCCAGTCGGACGTGTCAGCCTTGAGCTTCTCCTCCAGCCACGTGAGCTGCTTCTTGTCCATGTAGTTGCTGTTGAGCGAGTAGAAGCTGACGCCGCCCTTCTTGAACTGGTAGTACTCCTCGCCGTTCATGTTGAAGTACTCATAGAAGCGCTCGTTCGACTCGTCGTGATTGCCGAGCGTGGCGTAGAACTTCACCTTGTTGTCGAGCAGCGGCTTGTAGGCGTCCTCGAACTTCTTCTTGTAGTCCCCTGCACTCTCCGTCCCGTACAGGTTGTCGCCCATCATCAGCGCGAACTCGAACGGGAACGACTGCCAGTAGCGCAGCATCACGCCCGCCAGCTCGTACTGCTCCTTGGCGCCCGTGCCCGTGTCGCCGACGACCATGAAGCGCGTCGAGCCCTCCTTCAAGGGCAGCGTGAGCGCGACGGGCGCGGCGGCGGCGACCTGACTCCCGGTCGCCTGCGACTGTGACTGTCCGAGCGCGGGCGAGACCGGCACCAGGCAAACAAGCGCGACGGCCGTCGTCAACAACGAAGCGAGGATACGTCTCATGGTTTTCTCCACTCTTGAACTCTCCATCAGATGATTACGGCAGAGCGTCGGGCATGAAATCCACGATGAGCCCGTTCTCCCTGTCCACCAGAAGCAGGTTGCGCCCGACGTAGCGGTATCTGACCTGCTTCGGCAACTGCGGCAGGCGGAGCAGGAGCGTGGGCGGCATCTCCAAAAGCTCCTGCGTGTCCGGGTACGGGTAGTTGACGCGCAGCGGCACGCCCTTGACCTCGGACTCCATCACCGTCTCGCGCACCTCTTTTTTTACCCTCTGCGGCATCTCCGACTTGATGACCTCTCGGATGTGCTCGGCGAGTTCAGGCACGAAGAGTTCGCCCTGCTTGGCGGAGGCGCGCGCGTCGCGCACGGCCTCTTGAAAGGCCATCTTGTGCGCCTCAATCTGCTCGGGCGTCGCGTCCTTCGAGAGCTTCGGCAGCTTCCCCTCGATGGCCTCGCGCATCGCAACGTACTCCTTGACGCGCGCCTCGAAAGCCGCGAACGCCGCCTTGTGCTTCGGCGAGACGGTGACCTGCGCGGCCGCCGTCGGAGCGTTCGTCTGCGCGGCGGCGGGCAAAGCGGCCAACGCCAACAGCGCGACGGCGAGCCTCGTCGAAAGGCTTCCGACCAAACTTCTTTTTGGTTTCATCGCCCGGCTGAATTGCAAGCGCGGTGCCAGTAGGGGAGATGCCTGCCGCGCCACGCGCCGGGGCGTTTAGTCTTTATGAATGAGAGGATTGAACCTTGCCGGCGCCAGCCCTTCACCCTGACCCGGTTGTCCGTCTGCGAACGTTTGTCGGACACCGTAGTCCTCCGAGACTACACACACGTTAAGGTCTCTGCGACTTGTAAAAGCGAAGCGGG
>CAXTSK010000375.1:0-2823 GCA_964246655.1 uncultured Pyrinomonadaceae bacterium | reverse complement strand
AACTCGGGTCCAAAGGCCGACGCCGGTGGAATCTACATGCTTAGCCGCTTCTCCTCAGCCGGTCTTGCTCCGGCGTGTTCGCCGCCCGCGGGTAAGTGAAGCGTCGAAGACCCCGCTCGCGACTAGCCCAGAATTTTCTCGCCCGGCGCGCCTGAGCACGCGCGCCCGGCCAGCTCAACTGTGTTACGCCCCGGCCCGCTTCGCTTGAGCAACTGGCGGCGGGACGCTCGCTATCTTCCTAAGATAACTTAGGCCGCGAGAGCTAACTCGTTAGAGTTCGCATTTGTGTTTTTCTACGCTTATTAACGGGCCGCATAGAACGCCCGGCATGCATCCGTCCGACGATCCAAGCCCCTGTCGAGACCTATCGCCCCCTTGCACTCGCACATCCATTTAGATGCGCGAGCCCGATTATAGATGCCACCGGCCGGGCGCGCAACGCGCCCTTGCGGAACGCGGGCGCCCCTGTGGCTAACCACGTTCCCCTTTGCACACGGGTTTGGGTACAAGAGTACGCTCGTGACAGCCTCGCGCGGCGTACGCAGGTTAAGTTATAATTCGGGGTGCGACGTTGGCCTCCCCGTCAACGAGTGAAAGGCTTCAAGAGGATTCCCATGTCAACTCAACTGACGCGAAACGACGGCCCGAGGGCTCGCGCGCTCCCGGCGCCCGCGCCCCGCAGGCGGCTCTGGCGACGCTTCTGGTTCCCCGCGGTGCTTATGCTTGCGCTCTCGGCTGGGGGCTTAACGGGCATCGTGCTCGCCTACAGCCTCAACTACTCGCGCGCGGCCGAGGAGGTCAAGGCGCTCGCCACCTACCGCCCGAGCGTGGTGACGCGCGTCTACGCCGACGACGAGGAGACCGTCATCGGCACCTTCGCGCTCGAACGTCGCATCCCGCTCAAGTTCCACGAGATTCCGCCCAACGTCCAGAACGCCATCCTCGCCGTCGAGGACGCGCGCTTCTTCGAGCACAAGGGCATCGACCCCGTCCGCATCGTGGGAGCCGTCTGGAAGAACGTCACGACGGGCAGCCGCGAGGGCGGCTCGACGCTGACGCAGCAGCTCGCCAAGCGCCTCTTCCTCTCCTCCGAGCAGAGCTACACGCGCAAGGTCAACGAGTGGGTCGTCGCGCTCCAGATCGAACGCTACTACACCAAGCAGCAGATCATGGAGATGTACGTCAACAACATCTTCCTCGGCGCCGGCTCCTACGGCTTCGAGGCCGCGGCCGAGACCTACTTCGGCAAGCAGGCCAAAGACCTCACGGTGGACGAGGCGGCGCTCCTCGCCGGCATCCCCAAGGCGCCGAGCCAGCTCTCGCCGACCGTCAACATGAAGGCCGCCACCGAGCGCCGCGACCTCGTCGTCCAGCTGATGGCGAACAACGGCTTCGTCACGCAGGGCGAGGCCGACGCCGCCAAGGCCCGCCCCATCAAGCTGCACGAGTCGGCCTACGCGCCCTCGCTCCAGTCCGCCTCGCCCATCTTCGCTTACCCGGTCGAGGAGATTCGGCAGGAGCTTGAAGACAAGTACACGACGCGCGTCGCGCAGGGCGGCCTGACCGTCTACTCGACCATCAACGCCGCCGCGCAGAAGGAGGCGTACTACGCGCTGCGCGAGGGCCTGCGCGTCTACGACCGCGGGCACAGCAGTTGGCGCGGGCAGTTCCAGACCATCAACCAGCTCAACCCGGACGGCTCCGTGCAGGTCACGCCGCAGCAGCTCGCCAGCTACCACCACCCGGACTGGTACGAGGAGCGCTTCAAAGAGGGCCAGTACCTGATGGGGCTCATCACGAAGGTTGACCGCGCGCGCAACGAGGCGACCGCACACTTCGGCGCCTACGACGCCGTCGTGACGGCGAAGGACATGGGTCGCGCCACAGGGAAACAACCGAAGGACGAGTTCAAGGTCGGCTACCTCGCCGAGTTCAAGATCAAGTCGGTGGACGAGGGCGCACGACGCCTGACCGTCGAGATGTCGCAGCCGCCCGCGGTCGAGGGCGCCATCATGACCATCAACGCCAAGAACGGCGAGATCGTCTCGATGGTCGGCGGCTACGATTTCAACCGCAACAAGTTCAACAACGCGACGCAGGCCGACCGCCAGACCGGCTCCTGCTTCAAGCCCTTCGTCTACACGGCGGCCATCGAGTGGGGCATGACGCCCGACACCGTCCTCTCCGGCGCGGCCATCAACCGCAACGGCTGGACGCCGCACAACTACGACGGCTCGACCTCCTGCGGCGACGTGCCGTTGAAGACCGCGCTCGCGCGCTCGCTCAACATCCCGGCCGTCCACACCCTCGACACGGTGGGCATCCAGACGGCCTCGCAGATGGTCAGGCGGTTCGGCATCACCCGCCCGATGGCGCCGTACCTACCCTCGGCGCTCGGCGCGACCGAAGTGCCGCTGGTCGAGATGGTCTCGGCCTACTCGGCCTTCCCCGGCAAGGGCGTGCGCCACGAGAAGCATCTCATCCGCCGCGTGCTCGACCGCGACGGCAACACGCTTGAGGAGTGGGAGCAGACGACCTTCAAGGTGGTGAGCGAGTACGTCGCGCTCACGATGGTGGAGGTCATGCGCGGCGTCACGTCGGGCGGCGGCACTGCGCCCGCGGCGTCCTCGGTCGGCGTTCAGGTCGCGGGCAAGACGGGCACGGTCAACGACCACACGGACGTGTGGTTCATCGGCTATACGCCGACCTACGTGACGGGCGTGTGGATGGGCTACCCCGGGATGAAGAAGAACCTCGGGTCGGACATGACGGGCGGTCACGGCGCGCTGCCCATCTGGATCCACTTCATGAAGGACTTCCTGA
>CAXTSK010000374.1:0-5590 GCA_964246655.1 uncultured Pyrinomonadaceae bacterium | reverse complement strand
CGTCACGACGGCGGCGGCGGCCCCGGCGGTGGAGGCGGCGGTCGAG
Source organism: uncultured Pyrinomonadaceae bacterium (assembly GCA_964246655.1). Taxonomy (GTDB): domain Bacteria; phylum Acidobacteriota; class Blastocatellia; order Pyrinomonadales; family Pyrinomonadaceae; genus QHXN01. The sequence goes on along the minus strand of CAXTSK010000374.1, from coordinate 5,544 downwards.
ACGTTGACTACTCACGCGTCTTCAGGCCGGACGACGTGTCCGCCCGCGCCGTCATCACTTTCAAGCCCGAGCCGGGCTTCACCGAGGAGGCGCGCAAGAACAACGTGACCGGCACGGTCAGGCTCCGCGCCATCCTCTCCGCCAACGGCGAGGTGACGAACATCAGTATCGTCAAGGGCCTGCCCGACGGCCTGACCGAGAAGGCCATCGCCGCCGCGAGACAGATGAAATTCCGCCCCGCCCAGAAGGACGGCCGCACCGTCTCGCAGTACGTGGTGCTGGAGTACAACTTCAACATCTATTAGTGAGCAGTGAGCAGTAAGCAGTAGTCGGTTAATAACGAAGGCGGCCGGTCATGTCAGACTCGGCCGCCTTCATCATTCCTAAACTGCTTACTGCTCACCGCTCACCGCTCACTGCCGAGCGTACTTCTCCGCGACGCGGCGGATACGGCGGATGCCCTCTTCGAGTCTTTCCATCGAGGTGGCGTAGGAGATGCGGACGTAGCCTTCGGAGCCGAAGCCCGCGCCGTCGGTGACGACGGTGTGCGCCTCGCGCAGGAGGCGGTCGGCGAAGTCGGCCGAGGTCTTAAGCTCGCCGCCGAGGCAACCGCGCACGCTGGGGAAGATGTAGAAAGCTCCCTCGGGCTGCGCGCACTCGACGCCGGGGATGTCTTCGACGGCCTCGATGAGCCAGTCGCGGCGCCTCCTGTACTCGGCGAGCATCTCGCCGACGCACTCCTGCGAAGAGTCGAAGGCGTGGATGGCGGCGGCCTGCGAGATGGAACTGGGGTTGCTCGTCGAGTGGCTCTGCACCTTTGCCATCTCGCGCGTCCAGGTGGCGGGCGCGATGGTGTAGCCGATGCGCCAGCCCGTCATCGCGTACGTCTTCGAGAAGGAGCCCGCGATGCAGAGCCGCGCGCGCAGCTCCGGCCCGAGCGTCGCCACGGTGAAGACCTCGGCCGGCTCGTAGACGAACTTCAAATAACACTCGTCCGAGACGGCGTAGATGCCGCGCTCGGCGGTGACGCGCAGGATGCGCTCGAACTCTGCGGGCGGGATGACGCGGCCCGAAGGGTTCGACGGCGAGTTGATGATGATGAGCTTCGTCTTCGGCGTGATGGCCGACTCGACCTGCTCGGCCGTCAGTTGGAAACCCGTGTCTTCGGTCTCGATGAAGACGGGGTTGGCACCGGCGAAGGTGGCGATCTCGGGGAAGGTGACCCAGTAAGGTTTGGGGATGAGCACGTCGTCGCCGGGGCCGCAGAGCGTGACGACGGCGTTGAAGATGCCCTGCTTGCCGCCCGCGGTCGCCGACACCTCCGAGGGGTTGACGCGCGCGCCGAACTCGCGTTCGTAGTAGGCGGCGACCGACTCCTGAAACTTCTTCGTCCCGCTCGTCGGCGTGTACTTGGTCTGGCCGGCCTGCATAGCGCGGTTGGCGGCCTCTTTGATGTGCGCGGGCGTGTCGAAGTCCGGCTCGCCGGGGCCGAAGTCCACCACGTCGTGTCCCTCGTTGCGCAGGGCGATGGCCGCCTGCATCGCGGCGAGGGTGGAGGAGGGCTGCATCCGCGCGACGTTCTCGGCGACGGGGAAGGTGGTCTTGAGTGCTGTCTCTGTCATCCTCTTGCCTGTGCTTTCAGAACTGTGACGAGCGAAGGTGCGATGGTATCTGTAACGGGCGGCGCGCGCAACATTTCAAAGGATTAACACGGAGCCACATAAACACGGCTTATAGAGTGATAACTTCAAGCCGTGTCTCTGTGTCTCCGTGTTGACAGCCGACTCAGGTCTCAACTCTTCTTCGAACTGCCCTGCTTACTCCCACCCTTTTTCGCTCCGCCCTTCTTACCGGCGCCTTTCTTACTCGCGCCTTTTTTGGCGCCGCCTTTCTTCGCCCCGCCCTTCGAAGCCTTGCCGCCCTTCTTGCCGCCCTTCTTATACGGGGCTTTGTTCTCCTTCTTGCCGCGGCCGGAGCCGCTCTTCTTGCCGCCGCCCGAAGCCTTGTTGACCGTGGCCCAGGCGCGGCGCTCGGCCTCGCCCTCGGAGACGCCGCGCTCCTCGTAAGACTCCTCGATGTGCTCGGCCTGTCGCTTCTGCTTGTCGGTGTAGGCGCCCTTGTCACCTCTAGGCATACTTCTTCGCTCCTCCTTGATAGTCGAAAGTTGTAAGGGGGAAGGTTCGGGTGTGAGTATAGCACCGCGGCGCGGGCGGGTTCAGCCTTTGCCGAGCTTGACGCGCATGCGCTCCTCGACCGTGGCGGGGACTAAGCCTTCGATGGTGCCGCCGAGCGAGTAGACCTCTTTGACGAGGCGCGAGCTGACGTAGGAGTACGACTCGGCCGCGAGCATGAAGACGGTCTCAATCTTCGGCTCCTGCCGCCGGTTCATCAGGGCCATCTGCAACTCGTACTCGTAGTCCGAGATGGCGCGGATGCCGCGCACGACGGCGTCGGCCTGCTGCTCGACGGCGTAGCGCATCAGAAGGCCCTGGAACGAGCCGACGCGCAGGCGGCACCCGCCCGACTCGATGAGCGTCAAGACCTCTTCGAGCATCTCGCGCCGCTCCTCGACCGTGAAGAGCGCGCGCTTCTCGGGGTTGACGAGGACGGCGATGATGATCTCGTCGAAGAGCTTCGAGCCGCGCTCGATGATGTCGAGGTGGCCGTTCGTCACGGGGTCGAAGGAGCCGGGGTAGATGGCGCGTCGCATACTGGGTTCGGAAAGGTAAGAGCCGGCAGGCAAGTTATCACAGCGCGGAGACGTTGGACAATATATTATATCCAGCCGACGGCACACGGCTCATTCTTGACACGCATGCCCCTCGGTGTTTCAATACTCAGGCAAACGTGGTGAGTTAAGGCGACTTGCGGCCACGTAAAATAAACCGCTAAACAGCTCGGCGCGTCTCGCTGGAAGAGGCCCGTTAAAAGAAGGCTTAGAGAGGTAAGCCCCGCGTTGTTTGGCGCGGGGCTTCTCTTTGCGGCCGGAAGGATTCGAGCACCAAACCCGATGAGTAATTTTCTTGAGACTTTAAAAGAGCGCGTCGTCGTCTTCGACGGCGCGATGGGCACGAGCTTGCAGGCGCAGCAGTTGACGCTCGACGACTTCGGCGGGCCGCGCTTCGAGGGCTGCAACGAGAATCTCCTCGTCACGCGCCCCGACGCCGTCGAGCGCGTCCACAGCCTCTTTCTGGAAGCGGGCTGCGACGTGATCGAGACCAACTCCTTCAACGGCACGCCGTTCGACTTCGAGGAGTACGGCATCGGGCACCTCGCGTACGACATGAACGTGCGCGCCGCCCGCCTGGCGAAGCGCATCGCCGCCGACTACTCGTCGAAAGAGAGACAGCGGTGGGTCGCCGGCTCGATGGGGCCGGGGCGTAAGCTGCCGACCCTCGGGCAGGTCTCGTTCAACGACCTCAAGGCGGCGTACGCCGAACAGGTGCGCGGGCTGCTCGACGGCGGCGCGGACATCCTCATCGTCGAGACGTGCCAGGACGTATTGCAGACGAAGGCGGCGCTCGCCGCCATCTTCGCCGACTTCAAGCGCGAGGGGCGGCGCGTGCCCGTCATCGCGCAGGTGACGGTCGAAGTCTTCGGGACGATGCTCAACGGCACCGAGATCAGCGCGGCGCTCACCGCGCTCGAACCTTTCCCCGTCGATGTCATCGGCATGAACTGCGGCACCGGCCCACGCAACATGTCCGAGAGCCTGCGCTACCTCTGCGAGAACACGCCGCGCCCCGTCTCCGTGCTGCCGAACGCCGGCCTGCCCGAGGTCAAAGACGGCAAGATGCACTACGACGAGACGCCCGAAAGTTTCGTCGCGCAGGTCGAGCACTTCGCGAAAGACTTCGGCGCCAACGTCGTCGGCGGCTGCTGCGGCACGACGCCCGCGCACATCAAGCTGCTTGTCGAAAGACTCGGGAACCTTCAGCCCAAGCCGCGCGGGGGTCGCGTGCTGCCCGCGGCCTCTTCCATCTTCATCCAGCAGCCGTACGTGCAGGACGCCTCGTTCCTCATCGTCGGCGAGCGCGTGAACGCGTCGGGCTCGAAGAAGATGCGCGACCTCCTCAACGACGAGAACTGGGACGGCCTCGTCTCGCTCGCCCGCGAGCAGGAGCGCGAGGGCGCGCACGTCCTCGACGTGAACGTCGATTTCGTCGGCCGCGACGGCGTGCGCGACATGCACGCGCTGGCCTCGCGCCTCGTCACGCAGGTCAAGCTCCCGCTCATGTTCGACTCGACCGAGTGGGAGAAGATGGAGGCGGGTCTCCAGCACGCGGGCGGCAAGTCGATCCTCAACTCGACGAACTACGAAGACGGCGAGCCGCGCTTCAAGAAAGTGTTCGGGCTCGCACAGGAGTACGGCGCGGCCGTCGTCGTCGGCACCATCGACGAGGAAGGGATGGCGCGCACGGCCGAGGGCAAGTTAAAGATAGCGACGCGCGCTTACGAACAGGCCACGCGGGAACTGGGCTTCCCCGCGCACGACATCTTCTTCGACCCGCTGGCGCTGCCCATCTCGACCGGCATCGAGGAAGACCGCCGCAACGCCGCCGAGACCATCGAGGCGCTGCGGAGGATCAAGGCGGAGCTGCCCGGCTGCTACACCATCCTCGGCGTCTCGAACGTCTCGTTCGGCCTCAACGCCGCCTCGCGCGTCGTCCTCAACTCCGTCTTCCTGCACGAGGCCGTCGAGGCGGGGCTCGACTCTGCCATCGTCAACGCGTCGAAGATCGTCCCGCTCAACCGCATCCCCGAGCGCGAGCGCGAGGTCGCGCGACAACTCATCTACGACGAGCGTAAGTTTGAAGGCGACGTGTGCACCTACGACCCGCTCGCCGAGTTCACCAAGCTCTTCGAGGGCGTCAAGGCGAAGAAGGAGCACAAGGTTGACTCGAACCTCCCCGTCGAGGAGCGGCTCAAGAGCCACGTCATCGACGGCGAGAAGGTCGGCTTGGAAGCTAACCTGAAGCTCGCGCTTGAGAGCCACAGCGCGCTCGACATCATCAACAACATCCTGCTCGACGGCATGAAGGTCGTGGGCGACCTCTTCGGCAGCGGGCAGATGCAACTCCCGTTCGTCTTGCAGTCGGCCGAGGTGATGAAGGCCGCGGTCAAGTTCCTCGAACCGTTCATGGAGAAGAAGGGCGGCGCGACGGCGAAGGGGACGATGGTGCTCGCCACCGTCAAGGGCGACGTGCACGACATCGGCAAGAACCTCGTGGACATTATCCTGACGAACAACGGCTACAAGGTCGTCAACCTCGGCATCAAGCAGCCGATTGAGGCCATCCTCCACTCGTTCGAGGAGCACAAGGCCGACGCCGTCGGCATGTCGGGGCTGCTGGTCAAGTCCACGCTCATCATGCGCGAGAACCTTGAGTTGATGAACGAGCGCGGCATCAACGTCCCCGTCGTGCTCGGCGGCGCGGCCTTAACGCGTCGTTACGTCGAAGAGGATTTGGAGTCGCTCTACAAGGGCCGGCTCTTCTACGCGCGCGACGCCTTCGACGGGCTGCACACGATGGACTTGCTGAC
>CAXTSK010000373.1:0-5614 GCA_964246655.1 uncultured Pyrinomonadaceae bacterium | reverse complement strand
CCACATACACATCCCCGAAGGGGCTATCCCGAAGGACGGCCCCTCGGCGGGCGTGACGCTGGCGACGGCGATGGCCTCGGCACTGACGCGAGCCCCGGTCCGCCGCGACGTGGCGATGACGGGCGAGATCACCCTGCGCGGCCGCGTGCTCCCCGTCGGCGGCGTCAAGGAGAAGCTGCTCGCGGCGCACCGCGTCGGCGTCTCGACGGTGCTCATCCCGAAGGACAATGAGAAGGACCTGGAGGAGTTGCCCGAGGAGGTGCGCGCCGACATGACGATCCAATTCGTCGAGACCATCGATGAGGTCTTGTCGCTCGCGCTCGAAGACGCGTGCCCGACCGACGCCGGGGCAACCGACTCGGCGCCCCCCGTCTGGACGACCGAGCAGCCCTCGGCCGGCGGCGCGCAGACGCTCGCCGACTAGTAAGGACAGGCCATCAGCCAAGACGTAGGGGCGGGGCAAGTCCCGCCCCTACGTCTTTCGTCCAAGGTTGACAGCCCGCGCCCACGCCTGTAAAGTTCGCCTTTCCCGGCGTCTCATATCAGCAGGCAGCAACTAAGGCAGTATCACGCACCCCTCGCGCGCCCTGCCGCTCCGCGCTTAAGACTCGCCAGCAGCTTTCGTTTTACATCCATTCTCTTTCCGAGGAGACAAACCTTATGACAGACAAAGTCAAAAGCGCCGAGCTTATCTTGAAGCTCTACGACCTGCGCCGCGAGGCGGTCATGCGCGAGGCGCGCAACTGGTTCTTCACCAACTTCAACGCCGAGTCGGCCGAGGACATCCTGCACACGGCGATGGGCGAGCACGGCGGCTACTTCCGGATGGTCACGACCTACTGGGACATGGCCTGCTCCTTCGTCAACCACGGCGCCATCGACGCCGAGATGTTCAACGACGCGACCGGCGAGCAGGTCTTCGTCTTCGTCAAGCTTCAGCCGTTCCTCGAAGAGATTCGCGCGATGGGGAGCCCGACCTACATGCAGCACCTCGAACGCACCGTCCTCGCGATGCCCCACGTCGAGGAGCGCATCGCCCGCGTCCGCGAGATGGCCAAGCGCATCGCCGAGACCCGCGCCGCCGCCGCCGCCGAACGCGCCGAGGCCGACGCCGCGAACGCCTGAGAGCCGTGAACCGTCAACCGTCAACCGTGGCAGGAGAGCGGAAGGTCACGGCCCGAGGTTTTTCATCTTGTCACGGTTGACGGTTCACGGTTTACGTTCTTATGAAAGTCACCAGCACGAAGTTCGTCAAGAGCGCGTTCGAGGAGTCGCAGTGGCCGCGCGACCACAGGCCGGAGGTGGCCTTCATGGGGCGCTCGAACGTGGGCAAATCCTCCATGCTTAACTCGATGCTCGGGGTCAAAGGTCTGGCGCGCACCTCCTCGACGCCGGGGCGGACGCAGGCTTTGAACTTCTTCCAGATTAATGAACGCTTCTACTTCGTGGATTTGCCGGGGTACGGTTTCGCGCGCGTCCCGCGCGAGGTGCGCGAGTCGTGGGGGCAGTTGGTCGCCGATTACCTTGCCAAGCGCGACTCGCTTGTGCTATCAATTCACATCGTAGACTCGCGCCACGAACCCACGACATTGGATTTGCAGCTCCGCGAATGGCTACTCGCGAACGGTAAACCGTTCCTGACGGTCGCCACCAAATCCGATAAGCTCTCGCACAACGAGTCGCGAAAAAACCTCGCGCGCGCCCGTAAGGTGCTGGACGCCGTGGGAAGTGGCACAGGCGGGGAGTTGGTCGCATACTCCTCCACCACCGGGCACGGGCGCGAACGCGTCTGGCGCGCCATCGAAGAGGCATTGGCCGCCTCACAACAATCCCCCATTTGAGTCTTGAACAGACGGAAGGGACTGAGCGCAACCGCGCGGGGCGGCCGGGCATCCAATAGACGCACGGAAATCCCGCTAACCCATTTGGAAGGCTGAGGCCGCGCACCTCAAGCGCGCCCCCGCGGGGGGCCACCGACAGACATCATTCCCGACATACAATCGGCAATAATTTTGACCAGATTCTGAAGGCAACGCCGCACGGCGCCGGCTCCGCTTTTCTCGCGGCAAGGGCGCGCGGAGCGGATTAGAGGGCGCGCGAGACCTTTGCGGATCGCGCGCGACGAAGAGAACAAACTGAGATGTCACGAGAACGCACAACACGCACACGCACAAGCAGCAGGTCGAGCGCCAACGGCGCGTCCGACAGGGACACCGGCAACCGGGCCGCCGCCGCCGTCGAGCCGATGCCCGACATCGACCTGCCCGAGGCGGACGGGGACGCCGAGGAGGCCATCAGCTTCAGCGGCGAGGGCGGCACCTTCAACCTCGCCACGCTCAAGGAGATGTCCATCTCCAAGCTGACGCAGATCGCCAAAGACTTAGACGTGCCCGGCGCGACCGGCATGCGCAAGCAGGAGTTGATCTTCAAAGTCCTCGCCGCGCAGACCGAGAAGAGCGGCCTCATCTTCTCGGAGGGCGTGCTGGAAACGCTGCCCGACGGCTTCGGCTTCCTGCGCGCGCCCGAGTACAACTACCTGCCCGGCCCCGACGACATTTACGTCAGCCCTTCGCAGATTCGCAAGTTCGACCTGCGCACCGGCGACACCGTCTCGGGCCAGATTCGGCCGCCCAAGGAGGGCGAGCGCTACTTCGCGCTCATCAAGGTCGAGGCCATCAACTTCGAGGCGCCCGGCGAGTCGCGCGACAAGGTCTTCTTCGACAACCTGACGCCGCTCTACCCGGACGAGCAGCTCCGGATGGAGACGGCGGGCGAGAACATCGTCGGCCGCGTCGTCGACCTCGTCACGCCGCTCGGCAAGGGCCAGCGCGGCCTCATCGTCGCGCCGCCCCGCACGGGCAAGACGATGATGCTCCAAGCCATCGCCAACTCCGTCTCGCAGAACCACCCCGAGGTGACGCTCATCGTGCTGCTCATCGACGAGCGCCCCGAGGAGGTCACCGACATGCAGCGCTCGGTGCAGGGCGAGGTCATCTCCTCGACCTTCGACGAGCCGCCGACCCGCCACGTGCAGGTCGCCGACATGGTCATCGAGAAGGCCAAGCGCCTCGTCGAGCACAAGCGCGACGTGGTCATCCTCCTCGACAGCTTGACGCGCCTCGCGCGCGCGCACAACGCCGTCGTCCCGCCCTCGGGCAAGATTCTCTCGGGCGGTATCGACGCCAACGCCTTGCAGCGCCCGAAGCGCTTCTTCGGCGCCGCGCGCAACATCGAGGAGGGCGGCTCGCTCACCATCATCGCGACCGCGCTCATCGACACCGGCTCGCGCATGGACGACGTGATCTTCGAAGAGTTCAAGGGCACGGGCAACAGCGAGATTCACCTCGACCGTCGCCTCTCCGACAAGCGCCTCTTCCCGGCCATCGACCTCCAGCGGTCGGGCACGCGTAAGGAAGAGCTGCTCATCTCGAAGGAAGACCTCAACCGCATCTGGGTCATGCGCCGCGTGCTCAACCCCCTCTCGCCCGTCGAGCAGATGGAGGTGGTTTTGGAGCGCCTCGGCAAGACCAAGAACAACGGCGACTTCCTCGCCTCGATGCAGACTTAAAGAGCGTGAACCGTGAACCGTAAACCGTGACAAGTGAAAGCGTGTTCTTTCTTGTCACGGTTTACGGTTTACGGTTCACGGCTTTTCCCCTTTCTTGACAAACCCGACGCGGCTTCGCGATATTATCCCCTGATTTAGCAGTTAAGTTCGTCTACGAAGGGCTCGCGCCTTACTGAGGGCGCGGTGTGGTTAAAGGGCTTAGTGCGCGTCGCGTTTCTCTCATCCGAGGCCGTGCCTTTCGCCAAGACTGGCGGGCTCGGGGACGTTGCCGGCGCGCTCCCGAAGGCGCTCGTGGGCGAGGGCGTGGACGCGTGCCTCATCCACCCGCTCTACGACACGACCGACCGCGGGCTGATCGAAGAAAGGGTCTTTGACAACCTCGAAGTGGACTGGCTCGGGGGGCGCCGCGCGGTCTCGGTCTACCTCTCTTATGCGGCGGGCGCGCCGGCGTTTTTGATCGACGCGCCGGAGTTCTTCGCGCGCGGCAAGGTCTACGGCTTTAGTGACGACCACTACCGCTTCGCCTTCTTCAGCCGCGCGGCGCTCGCGCTGCTCGGCCGCCTGGGGCAGGCGCCCGACGTGTTGCACGGCAACGACTGGCCCTGCGGCTTCGCCGCGACGTGGGTCTGGGCGGGGCGGCGCTGGGGCGGGTTCCTCGGGCAGACGCGGACGCTGATGTCGATCCACAACCTCGCCTATCAAGGGTTGTTCGACCCGGGCGATTTGTACCGGCTCGGCTTCCGCGGTGGCGAAGAGTCGAACGTCTTCATGTCGAACGGCGTGGCCTCGTCTTTGAAGGCCGGGCTCATGACCTGCGACGCCATCTCGACCGTGAGCCCGCGCTACTCGTTCGAGATACAGGGGCACGAGCAGGGCCACGGGCTCGACTGGCTGATGCGGCAGCGGCGCGAGCGGCTCCTCGGCATCACCAACGGCGTCGATTACGACGTGTGGGACCCCGCGACCGACCCGCACCTGACGGCGCACTACTCGGCGGAAGATCTTTCGGGGAAGCGCGAGTGCAAGTTGGAGCTGCTGCGCCGCTTCGGCCTGCCGGAGGAGCCGGACAGGCCCGTCGTCGCCTCCATCTCGCGCCTCGTCGCGCAGAAGGGCTTCGACTTAATCAAGCACGTCGCGTGGGAGATGCTTCAGGCGGGCGCCTTCATCGTCTCGCTCGGCTCGGGCGAGCGCGAGTACGAAGGCTTCTTCCAGGGGCTCAAGGACAGCGCGCCGAACCGGGTCGGCATCTACCGCGGCTTCAACGAGCCGCTGGCGCACCAGATCGAAGCGGGCGCCGACATCTTCCTGATGCCTTCGCTCTTCGAGCCGTGCGGGCTGAACCAGATGTACTCGATGCGCTACGGCACGGTGCCCGTCGTGCGCGCGACCGGCGGGCTCGACGACACGGTCGAGCAGTTCGACCCCGAGACGGGCGAGGGCACGGGCTTCAAGTTCGCCCCTTACAACGCACAGGCGCTCCTCGACAAGGTACGCGAGGCGCTCTACTGGTACACGCAGAAGGACGCGTGGCGGCAGCTACAGTTGAACGGGATGCGCGTGGACAACTCCTGGGGCGCGGCGGCGCGCAAGTACGTCAGGCTCTACCACGCGCTGTTCGACCTTTAGTTTCGATTTTAGTCAACAGCAGTAAAAAGCAGTCGGAGGAGATTTGAAATCATGAGTGACTTCGTCAAGGACGTAAGCGACGGCAACTTCGAGTCGGACGTGCTCAACTCGGACAAGCCCGTGCTCGTAGACTTCTGGGCTCCCTGGTGCGCGCCCTGCCGGATGCTGACGCCGACGGTCGAGGCCGTCGCGCAGAACTTCCAGGGCACGGCCTCGGTCGTCAAGCTCAACGTGGACGACAACCCGCAGGTCTCGCAGCGCTACGGCATCAAGGGCATCCCGACGCTCATCCTCTTCAAGAACGGCAAGGAAGAAGAGCGCGTCGTCGGCGCGACCTCGAAGGAGGCCATCTCGCGCATGATCGACAAGCACGTCCAGAGCGGCGCGGCCAGCGCCTGAACTTGAGGAGCGGCGCGGGCG
>CAXTSK010000372.1:0-5622 GCA_964246655.1 uncultured Pyrinomonadaceae bacterium | reverse complement strand
GCCCCTCCACGCCCCCCCCGATCTTCGCCCCCCCCCCCTCCGCGCCGCGCGGCGCGACCAGCGCCAGGGCGCCCGCGGCCAAAGCGCCGCCCACGAACTCACGTCTCCCGACTGCCATTCCCTCTTCCCCCTCCGCCCGCGAAGATTAGTCCGAGCTTGTTTGACGCGTGACCGTCGGAACGGCGCGCTCAGAAGTTGAAGCGGTCGATGTTCTCCTTGTTGAAGATGAAGGGCGCGCCGAGGCGCACCTCGTCGCCGGCCACCTCTATCTTGCCGAGCCGCCCGGCGTTGATGCTGCTGTCACCCGCTTTAAGCTGACCGTTGGCGAGCGCGTTCGAGACGTAGACCGTCAGGTAGCCGAGGTCAACCGTGTTCCAGAGCACGATGGAATCGATGACGCCCTCCTTGATGTAGGGCTTGCACATGTTCGGGAGCGAGAGGCCCGTCACCTTCACGTCCGTGCGGCCCGACTGCTTGACGGCTTCGGCCGCGCCGGGCACGGCGGGCGCGGCGATGGCCATGATGAGCTTGACGTTCGGGTAGACCTTCAAAACGGTCTGCGTCTCGGCGAAGGCGCGGTCGCGGTCGCCGTCGCTCGGCCGGATTTCGACAAGGTGGAGGTCCGGGTACTTCTCGGCCAGACGCTCCTTGATGTACTTGATCCACTCGTTCTGGTTGGCGGCGCTCAAAGAGGCGGTGATGATGGCGAAGTCACCTTTGCCGCCCGTGATGCGCGCGGCCTCGTCGGTCAGCGTGTAGCCGATGCCCTGCGGCGTCGCCTGGTTGATGAAGAAGTCGCGCGCGTCCTTCTCGGCGTCCGCGTCCCAGGTGACGACCTTGATGCCCTTCTCCTTCGCCTTGCGCAGGACGGTCGAGATGCCGACCTTGTTCTCGACGCTGACGGCGATGGTATCGACGCCGCGCGTGATCCAAGCCTCAACTACTTCATTCTGCTTCGCCGGGTCGAGGTCGGTCGGCCCGTCCCAAAGCAACTCGACGCCCAACTCCTTCGCCGCCTCGTCCGCCCCGGCCTTGCAGCTGACGAAGTACGGGTCACCCTTCGCCTTCGGCATCAGCGCGACGACGGCCTTTTTACCGCCCGCGGGTTGTGCGGGGTTCGCCCCTCGCGCGCCCGTGCCGACGACGCCCGCGCCCGCGTTCTCCCTCACGGAGCGCACGAGCATCCAGTTGCTTCCCGCGACGATGAGCGCGCCGAGCAGGATGACGGCGCTCAGGACTGCGACTTGCGAGTTTCTCACCTCTTCGTCCTCCGCGAATGTGTGCGCGCGCGCCGGCCTTGTGCGCGCGCGCGTCGAGAGCCGGTCAAGCAGAATCGTCGCGACGAGCAGCACGCCCGTCAGGATGCCCGCCAGCTCCGCCGGCTGCGCGCTCAGGCGCAGGCCGTTCTGGAGGATGACGATGCCGAACAACCCGAGCAGCGTCCCCAGAACCGTCCCGCGCCCGCCGAAGATCGACGCCCCGCCGAGCACCACGGCCGTGATCGCCATCAGCTCGTAGCCCGTCCCCGCGTCCGACTTCGCCTGACCCAGGTGCGCGACGTAGACGACCGCCGCGAGGCTCGACGCTAAACCTGAAAGAACATAAATCAGCGTCAGGCGCGAGCGCACGGGGATGCCCGCGTAGCGCGCGCCCTCGGCCGAGTAGCCAATGGCATAGAGGCTCCGCCCGTACGCCGTGCGTTGCAGCCACCACCAGCAAGCGGCGGCAGCGGCGGCGAGTATGAAGAGCTGCGTCGGCAGGAGCCCGCCGACGTAACCCTGACCTAAGATTTGAAACCCCTGCGAGAAGCCCGAGTAGTTCTCGATGCCGCGCGTCAAACCTTCCGCGACGCCGCGGAAGAGCGAGAACGTCCCGAGCGTGACGATGAGCGGCGGGAAGTTCAGGCGCGTGATGATGAGCGCGTTCAGCAACCCGCCCAAAGCCCCCACGCAGAGCGTGAGCGCAATCGCCACGGGCATCGGCAGCCCCGCGTCCCGCCACAGCGCGCCGAGCACGACCGCCGCCAGCCCCATCATCGAGCCGACCGAAAGGTCGATGCCGCCCGTGATGATGATGGGCGTCAAGGCCAGCGCCAGCAGCCCTATCTCGACGGCGAGGCGCGTAATCTCGAACGCGTTCCCGCTCCCCAAAAAGTTGCTGCCCGTTATCGTGAAGATGGCGCACTCGGCGAGGATGACGACGAGCAGCACCCACTCGTTATTCGGGAAGACGCGCTCGCGCCAGGGCGCCGTCAGAAGCAATTGCGGATTGCGGATTGCGGATTGCGGATTTATTTGACTCATGCAGCCCTCTTACTCCGCATTCCGAAATCCGCAATCCGCAATCGGCTGAGCGCCACGTCCGAGACCAAAGCCGCCAGAATGATCGCGCCCTGAATCGCCTTCTCCCAAAAAGGATTTATCCCGACGAACGTCAAGGCCGTCCCTATCGTCCCCAACAGCGCCGCGCCGATCAACGTTCCGACGAGCGTCCCGCGCCCGCCCGTAATCGCCGCCCCGCCGACGACGACCGCCGCCACTGCCTTCAACTCAAGCCCGATCCCCGCGTTGCTCGGCACGGCCGAGAATCTCACCGCGTTCAAGAGCGCCGCCAATCCCGTCAGCGCGCCCATCAACATGAACACGCCGAACACGACGCGCCGCGGCTCGATCCCCGCGAGCCTCGCCGCCTCTGCGTCGGAGCCGACCGCGTAGACCGCGCGCCCGGCCCCGAGGTTCCTCAACATCCAGCTGAACGCGACCAACACGCCCAAGGCGACGCCGACGATGAGCCACTGCGCTAAGGTCTGCCCCAGCCCGAACCACTGGAAGTTCGGCGGCAGGTTTTGCACCCACTCGCCCTGCGTCACCCAGCGCAGAGCGTCGCGCCACGCGACCAGCATCGCCAGCGTCACGATGATCGAAGGCAGCCGCAGGTAACCCACGAGCGCCCCGTTCAAAGCCCCCATCAGCGCGCCGAGCAGCAGCACCGACGGCAGCAGCAAAGCGACGGGGACGCCCTCCTTCGCCAGCCACCCGGCGGCCACGCTGCACACGGCGAACTGCGACCCGACCGAGATGTCTATCTCCCCGACGAGGATGACGAGCGTCATCCCCACCGCCACCAGCAGCACCGGCGCGTTATTCAACGCCAGGTCGCGCAAATTCCCCGCCCCGAAGAACGTCGGCGCCGCGATGCCCACCGCCAACAGCAGCGCCACGTAAGCCAGCGCCGCCGAGAGTTCACGCTTGTATCGACTGAAGTTCATCTGCTTCTCACCGCGCCTTGCTGCCGCTACGCGGCGGGTGCTACTTCGTCGGGACTGTGGCCGAGCGCGAGCGCGAGCACCTTCTCCTGGGTCGCGTCGGCGCGGTCGAGGATTTCCACAATCGTGCCGCCGTACATGACGGCGACGCGGTCGCTCATCCCTAAGATTTCGGGAAGCTCCGAGGAGATCATGAGCACGGCGACGCCCTCGGCGGCGAGGTCGGTCATGAGCGTGTGTATCTCCGACTTGGCGCCCACGTCGATCCCTTGCGTCGGCTCGTCGAGGATGAGCACCTTGGGGCGAGTCAAGAGCCAGCGGCTTAAAGCGACCTTCTGCTGGTTGCCGCCCGAGAGCGTCGCGACGGGGACGTAGATGGCCGGCGTCTTGACGCCGAGCCGCCGCGAGTAGTCGCCCGCCAGCTCGCGCTCGCGTTTGAAGTCGAGCCCGCCGCCGCGCGAGATTTGGTCGAGCGAGGCGAGCGTGATGTTGGCCCCGATCTGCATGTCGAGGATGACGCCGTGGCGGCGGCGGTCTTCGGGCAGGTAAGCGATGCCGCGGCGGATGGCCGCGGCCGGGCTCTTGATGTGGACGCCCTCGCCGCGCAGGAGTATCTCGCCCTCGTCAATCGGAGTTAACCCGAAGACCGCGCGCGCGAGTTCCGTCCGCCCCGCGCCGACGAGCCCCGCGAGCCCGACGATCTCGCCCGCGCGCACCGAGAGGTTGACTTCACGGATGCCGGACTCCGCGCAGCCGAGATCGCGCAGCTCAAGCACCACGTCTCCCAACTGAACCTCCCTCTTCGGGAAGACGGCCGACAGCTCGCGCCCGACCATCATCTGGATGAGCTGCTGCCGGTTGACCTCGGACATCAGACGCGTGTCGATGGTGCGCCCGTCGCGCAGGACGGTCACGCGGTCGGCGATGACGGGCAGCTCTTCCAGGCGGTGCGAGATGTAGACCATGCCGACGCCGCGCTCGCGCAAGCGACGGATGACGTTGAAGAGGTTCTGCGTGTCCTCCTCGGAGAGCGAGGCGGTCGGCTCGTCGAGTATCAAGACCTTCGCGTCGGCGCCGAGCGCGCGCGCGATCTCGACCAACTGCTGCTGCGGCATCGTGAGGTCGCCCGCGTCACGGTCGGGGTCGATGCGCGCGCCCACCTGCGCGAGCAACTCGGCCGCACGCTTCCTTCGCGCGCGCCAGTCCACGCGGCCGCCCATGCCCGCCTGCTCGACGCCGAGCGCGATGTTCTCCGCGACGGTCAGCTCCGGGAAGAGCGCGGGCTGCTGGTAGATGGCGGCGACGCCCAACTCCTTCGCCACGCGCGGCGAGTTGTTGGTGACCGTCTTCCCCTCTATTTGCAGCTCGCCGCCGTCGGGCTCCACCGCGCCGGTGATGATCTTAATCAGCGTTGACTTGCCCGCGCCGTTCTCGCCGATGAGCGCGTGCACCTCGCCCGCGCGCAGCTCAAGCGACGCGCTCTTGAGCGCCTGCACGCCCGCGTACGACTTCTTGATGTCGGTCGCTCGCAGGAGCGGGACTTCAGCCATTGCCTATATCCTCGATGACGACGACGTAGAGTTCGGCCGGGCCGTGGACGCCGATGGCGAGCGTCAGCTCGATGTCCGACGTGCGCGAAGGGCCGGTGATGAAAGTTATCGCGCGACTCAATCTCCCTTCGCCCTTCTCATTGATTGCTCGCAGCACCTCGCCTAAAGTCTGCCGAACATTTTGGGCTTTAATAACCGCCACGTGCGCCGCGGGGACGAGCGAGGCGAGGCGGTGGCGCTCGGCGTCGGACTCAAGGACGAGCGTGCCGGTCTCGGCCACGCCCCACTGCGCGCCCGTCACGCCCAGGTCGCAGTCGAACAACTCGGCCGCGCCCGCGTCCTCAATCAACTCCGTCTCCCCGCCCGTGTTCGCCGACGCCAGCGACTCTCCCAAGACGGCGATGCGGCTTGCGAGCGGTGAGTCGGAGACGGCGATGCGGCGCGCGCCTCGCTCAAGAATGATTCGACGCAGGGCGTCGGCCGCCGCCGCCTCGCCGCGCACGACCAGGCAGTGCCCCGCGACGGCTTCGAGCGCCTGCTTGAAACGCTCGACCGCCGTGCCTTCGAACACGACGGCGGCGCCCTTCTCGTCACGCGCTGACACGTCTTCGCCGTGTGCCGCGGCGGCGTGGTGCGTGGCCCTCACGGCGTCGTGCGGCGCGCTCGCCGCGAGGTGCCCGCGGATGGCGGCGAACATCTCGCGCCGCGCCTCTTCGTTTCGTCTCTGCTCGGCCAAGATTATTTCTTATGCTCTTCGCGCCACTGTTCCCTGAACGTCCGCGGCGCGAAGAGCATAAGAAATAATCT
>CAXTSK010000371.1:0-5631 GCA_964246655.1 uncultured Pyrinomonadaceae bacterium | reverse complement strand
AATGCTTGCCGATTACTTCCTCGGACTTGTACCCGTAGAGCCGCTCGGCCGACGCGTTGAAGCTCGTGATGACGCCTTCGAGCGTCTTCGAGACGATGGCGTCCTCCGACGAATCGACGATGGCCGCGAGCCACGCGCGCTCCACGTCGGCTGCCGACGCGGCGCCGTTAACGTCGGCGTCCCGCGCATCGACGCGCGCGTCCGCGGCGGCGGCGGCCTTCTTCGTCGGGGTCTCTTTGGGGCTCATGTGTTCGCGTTGAAGCGTCCGCCCTCACGGCGGACGAGCCCGTCCTCTTCGAGCTTCAGGAGGTGAGCCGAGACGGCGCGCTCGGCCAGCGCGTGCATCTTCGACGGCACGTCCGCGTATGCGCGGGCGACGACCTCGGCGGGCGTCTGCGCGCCCGAACGTACGGCCGCGAGGATGTCGCGCTCGCGCTTATGACGGTGCGCGATGTATTCGTCTATCTTCGCGAACGGGCTCCCGACCGCGGGGCCGTGTCCGCCGAAGAGCGCGACGAGGCGCGGCAGTTCGCGGTAGCGTTCGAGCGACGCGAGGTAGTCGCGCACGCTCCCCTCTTCGGGGTCGATGAGCACGGAGCCGACGCCGACGACGTTGTCGCCCGTGAGCAGCGCGCCCGCGCGCTCGTCGTAGAAGGAGAGGTGCCCGCGCGTGTGACCCGGCGTGTGCATCGCGCGCAGGGAGATGGAAGGGTCGCCTTCGAGTTCTATCAGCTCGCCCTCTTCGATGAAGCGGTCAACGTGGACTCTTCCTTCCAACACTTCGGCAGTCAGACGGTGCGCGGCGACGTTCAAACCGAACTGTTCGCGCAGACGCTCACAGCCTCCGACGTGGTCGGGGTGTTGGTGCGTCAGGACTATCTCCCGAGCCCGGCGGCCTTCGTCTAATAACTCTTTGACAAACTGTGCGAGCACTTCCTGCTCGTCCTCGTAAGGCGAGCCGGGGTCTATGACGACGAAGTCGCGCGTGCCGACGACGTAGCAGTTGGTCGTCGTCGCGGGCGGCTTGGTCGGCGTGCGCAGAGGGACGCAGACGAAGCCCGGCAGGAATTCTATCCGCCGCACGGGCTCGCGCCGCGCCTGCGGCACGGAGAGGAAGCGCGCGGTCAGGTCGTCCGTCAAACCGCCGGCCACCGTGCGCACGGCGTGGATGACCGGCGGCGCGGCCATCAGCTCGTACCGACGCCAGCGCTCGTAAGCCTCCGACGCACGTTCCCAACCGCCTTCATCAAACTCTTCTGTGAGCAGGCGCGGCCGTTGCTTCACGGGGCAGCGCACGACGAAGAAGTGCGTGTCGAAGCGTCGAGGGCTGAAGGGCGGTGTCACCCAACGGCCGGCCGGTGCGAAGTCACGCGCGTCGAGCTTGAGCCCGTAGTGTCCGAGCAGCTCGGCGAACGTCATTCGCTCAGAGGTCAGGTCGTCGAGCACCGATTCGAGCTGCCCCTTCGTCAAATGTTCCGCCCCGCGCGCGGCGAGCACGCCCAGCTCCTCGAACAGCTCGCGCGCCGCGCACGCGATCATCGACGCCGTCTCACGGTCTTCGGCATTATCGACTTCCGTCTCCGCGTCCGCCTCGTCGCGCTGCCCGCCGGGGAAGGCGTAGAAGCCCGGCTGAAACGCCAGGCGCTCGCCCCGCCGCGCCCAGAAGACCTCCGGGTCACCGTCCTCGCCGCGCACGAGCACGACGACCGCCGCGTCCTTCGGCACTACGGGCGCACTCGTCGGCTGCTTGTTCTGGAGTGTGATTGCTTCTCTCACGTGTTAAGAGACGTGAACCGTGAAGCGTAAACCGTGACAAGTTAAAAACTGCTCTTCTCTTGTCACGGTTCACGGTTCACGGTTCACGGTTTTATTCTTCCTCGCCTTGATAGCGGAAGCGCTCGCCGTCCTGCCCGTTCCAAGGGTTGCCGCGCATGTGGTAGCCGCCCTCCTCCCAGAAGCCGGCCTCGTCCTCCGCGAGGAAGCGGACGCCCTTGACCCACTTGGCCGACTTCCACGCGTAGAGGCGCGGGACGATGAGGCGGACGGGGCCGCCGTGCTCGGGCGGGATGGGCCGGCCGTCGTTCGTCCACGCGAAGAGCGAGTCCTCGGCGAGGAAGTACTCCATCGGCAGGTTCGTCGTCCACCCGTAATCGTGGCCTTCGGCGACGACGAACTTCGCCTCGGGCTTCACGCCGACCAGCTCGGCTATCGTCCGCGTCGAGACGCCGCCCCACAAATTGTCGAGCCGCGACCAGCGCGTCACGCAGTGGAAGTCGGCGTAAACCTTCACCGCGGGCAGTTGCAGGAACTCGTCGAGCGACCACTTCGAAGCTCTTTCGACCAGCCCGCCGACCTCGAACTGCCACGTCTCAAGGTCAACCTGCGGCGTGCCGTGCGCGTCGAGCACGGGCCACTTCCGCGTGCGCGTCTGGCCGGGCGGCAGACGCCGCTCGCGGCGCGTGTCGGGGCTGACGATCACGTCGCCGCCCTCGAACTCCTCCGCCCGCCGCGGCTCGCCCTCCTGCCGGAAAGGGTCTTTGGAAAGCCGGTCTAAGAAACTCATGTTTGGTAAATGGTAAATGGTGAATAGTAAATGGTGCCTGAGAGGTTGTGAGCCCCGGCTTTATCACCGCCGGGTAAGTTGCCGACAACTTCTATTCACTATTTACCATTCACTATTCACTGCTTTTTGCCTGCCCTCTCTGCCAGACGCATCAGTTCATCCGGCATCCACTTGGAGACGCCTTTGTTGAGGGCGCCTTCGATGCCGACGGTGCGGTCGTGCCAGTCGTCGGCTTGGCCGGGCGCGCCGCGCTCGCGCTCGTAGCGGAGCGTCTGGTCGAGGCTCATGGAGATGCCGTTGACGATCTCGCGCCAGTCTTCCAACTGGATGCCGCGGCGGACGATGGAGAGGCCGGCCGTCCAGTCCTCCTCGGGCGCGCGCGCGTCCTGCTCGGGGATGGTCAGGTTTGCGAGCGGCGGCATCGGCGAGTCCTTGAACTCGTCGAAGAGCCTGCGCCGCAAGTCCTTCAACGACAGCTTCTCGTCGGCGCGCGCCAGCTCAAGGGCGCGGCGGAAGATGTCGGGCACGCTGGTCTGTTCTTTCGCCATCGGTCGCCCCTTCGTCTGAACTTTTAAGGTTTACGCCTGAAGCTAATTTATAACATTTGGCGGCGCGTGGCGAATCGCCCCTTGCGCGGCCGGGTGTGCGCCTGCATGATAGAGAAAATTTCAAAGGGTGGATGAGAAGTGTCTGAGACAATGGAAGGGTCTGTGCATGTGTCGGAGTCGCCTGCGGGGCGCAACGCGTGTCCCGTCTGCTGGCGCGAGGCGGGCGACGGGCTCACGCCGTTCGAGCACCTGTCGAATGAGCTGAAGGAGTTGATCGCGGCCAACGGGCCCGCGGGCGTGCAGGCCGTCTGCCCGCGCTGCATCGAGCTGTTCGGCCGCGCGCGCAAGCAACTCGAAAAGTACGCGGCCGTCTTCGAGCAGGGGCGCCAAGTGCTGCCGACCTGGCTGCGGCTCGGCGCGCAGGAGCACTTCACGGGGCGCGGCGTCACCATCGCCTTCCTCGACTCGGGCTTCTACCCGCATCCCGATTTGACGACGCCGCACAGCCGCATCCTTGCATATCACAACATCGTGCCGAAGGGGACGGGCACGCTCGAAGATGTGGACGTGGCGAGCTGGCACGGCATGATGACCTCGGTCGTCGCGGCGGGCAACGGCGCGCTCTCGGGCGGCTTCTTCCGCTCCATCGCGCCCGACTGCAACGTCGTGCTCGTGAAGGTCAGCAAGTCGGGCCACATCGGCGAGAAGAACATCGACCGCGGCCTGAAGTGGATCATCGAGAACCGGGAGAAGTACGGCATCCGCGTCGTCAACATCTCGGCCGGCGGCGACGGGGAGGTCTCCTACCTCGACAACGCGCTGTGCCAGACGGTCGAGCGCGCCGTGCGCGAGGGGCTCGTCGTCGTCTGCGCCGTCGGCAACGCCGGCTGGGAGCCGGGCCACCCCGTCATCCCGCCCGCCTCCTCTCCCTCCTGCGTCGCGGTCGGCGGACTGAACGACCAGAACTCGCTCGACCGCGCGCGCCACAGCCTCTACCGTTCTTCTTATGGCCCGACCTTCGACGGCTTGCAGAAGCCGGAGGTCATCGCGCCCGGCATTTGGGTGCCCGCGCCCATCCTCCCGCACACGCCGACCGCCGCCGAGGCCGAGTTGTACGCGAAGTTAGATCGCGCGCCTGCCGAAGAGCTGCTG
Organism: uncultured Pyrinomonadaceae bacterium; assembly: GCA_964246655.1. Taxonomy (GTDB): domain Bacteria; phylum Acidobacteriota; class Blastocatellia; order Pyrinomonadales; family Pyrinomonadaceae; genus QHXN01. The sequence continues at coordinate 1,368 of CAXTSK010000371.1, read as the reverse complement.
CCGCTCATCGAGGAGCACAAGGACGTAGACCGCGACATCTACGAGGCGCGCACGCTCCCGACCTATCTCATCCGCCAGCTCGTCTCGGTCAAGCTCCACGAGGCGGACGTGATTTCCGAGCACTACAAGTTCGTGGACGGCACCTCCTTCGCCGCGCCCATCGTCTCCTCGACCGTGGCCTGCATGCTCGAAGCCAACCCGCACCTCTCGCCGCAGCAGGTCAAGCGCATCCTCATCCACACGGCCGAGCGCCTCCCCGGCGTCGAGATCGACCGCCAGGGCTGGGGCGTCATCGCCCCCCGCCGCGCCGTCGAAGTCGCCCTCTCGCTCAGACCACAATAAGAAGGGCAGACCCGCCAACTGCAAGTTTTTTCCTGCGTCCGCGGTTGAAGGATGATGCCGGGGGCACGGCTTTAGCCTGCAAAGGCGTGGCGCGCGTCTTGCTCTAGTGTCGTTGCTCTCCCGAGTCTTCGGGACGGAGTTTTTGAGTTATGCAGAGAGAACAGTTCGCGTTAGCGACGAAGTCGAGTTCGTCGTTGTTGTCCCCCTTCGAACGTCGGCTGGCGGCGCGGGTCGTGCCGCACATCCCTTTGTGGCTGGGGACGCACCACCTGACGATGTTGACGCTCGCGTGGTGCGCGGGGCTCGTCGCGTTCGGGTACCTGGCGGCGGGCGATTTGCGTTGGCTGTGGGGCTCGTCCGCGATGATCGCGCTCCAGTGGGCGACCGACTTCTTCGACGGGAAGGTCGGGAAACACCGCGGGACGGGGCTCGTCCGCTGGGGCTTCTACATGGATCACCTGCTCGACTTCGCGTTCCTGTGCGCGGTGCTCGGCGGCTACGCGCTGGTGCTGCCCGCGTCGGCGCACCTGAGCCTCTTCCTCGTCCTCGCGGTCTTCGGCGGCTTCATGGTCAACTCGTTCCTGGCCTTCGCCGCGACGGGGCGCTTCCACATCAGCCACGGCAAGCTCGGGCCGACGGAGTTCCGCCTCGCGCTCGTCGTCATCAACTCGCTGCTCGTCTTCTACGGCACGCGGCGGATGACGAAGGTGCTGCCTTACGTCGCCGCCTGCGGCTTCGTCGCGCTCTGCGTCCTCGCCTACCGCACGCAGCGCGAGTTGTGGCAGCGCGACATGGAGCAGCGCCGCCAGGCCGAACCCGCCCGCGCCGTCTCCATCGCACGACGCGAAGCGGCGTGAGGAAAACAGTATACTGACTACCGTCTACTCGCCTTTTGCCTTTTCCCCCCCGCCTTATTACAATCCTCAGCACAAATCGAAGCAGGAAAATTCCAGAGAACAGTTCGGAGAGGAAAGCATCATGGCAGAGAACGAGAACGCGGCTGCGCCCGCGGCGGAGGCTGCGAGC
>CAXTSK010000370.1:0-5647 GCA_964246655.1 uncultured Pyrinomonadaceae bacterium | reverse complement strand
GATGCTGGCGATGCGCGTCTCGGAGGCGAAGTCCTCAGCGCCAACCATCAACACCCCGACGAGCGGCAACTCGAAGAAGACGACCCAGCCCTCCGGCGAGCAGCGCGCGAACGCGGCCCCCGCGAATGCGGCCCCGGCCAACGCGCAGCCCCCTGCACAGCAGCCCGCCGCCACGCCGGCAGGTCAGACGGACAACTCTCCCGTGGCCGTCGGCTCGCTGGTCGCCAAGGCCCGGTCGCGCGTCCCGCCGAACTACCCGACGCTCGCGCGCCCGGCGCGCGTCACGGGCAACGGCACCGTCTTCCGCCTCGTCAACGAGAAGGGCGAGGTCGAGTCCGTCATCCGCGCCGACGGGCCGCAGCAGCTACAGCAGGCCGCCGCCGCCGCCGCGCGCCGCTGGAAGTTCAACTCCACCATCATTGACGGTAAGCCCGTGCGCGTCACCGGCTACCTCGTCTTCAACTTCACGCTTTAAGAGAGTAGACAGTAGACAGTAGACAGTAGTGGAAAGTAAGGGCGGCGCGGTTCTCATCATCAACCGATGAAAGCCGCGCCGCCTGTCTTTCTACTGACTACTGTTTACTGTCTACTGACCGTCTCGTTGCCCGCCTCACGGATGGCGCGGGCGGTGTCTGTGAAGATGAGGAGCAGCAGGCCGGAGACGAAGAAGACGACGAGCGCGAGGATCGCGTAACGGAACGAGCCCGTGCGCGCGACGACGACGCTGAAGACGAGCGGCCCCATCCAGGACGTACCGCGCTCCGAGACCTCGTAGATGCCGAAGAAGGATGCCTCGCGCCCCTCGGGAATCATCTGTGAGAAGAGCGAACGCGAGAGCGCCTGCGACCCGCCGAGCACGACGGCGATGACGCCCGCCATCACCCACGCCTGCGTGCGCGTCTCGAAGAGGGCGAAGGCGTAGACGACGATCCCCACCCAGATGACGAGCGAGACGACGATGGCCCACTTCGTCCCGAGCAGGCGCGCGACGCGCTCGAAGAGCAAAGCCCCGCCGATGCCCATGAACTGCACGAAGAGGAAGATACTGAGGACGAAGGCCGGCGCTGCGGGGTTGTCGAGCCCGCCCTCGAACAGCTCGGCGGCGATGAAGACGGCGGCCGAGCCGATGACGGTCTGGATGCCGTCGTTATAGAACAGGTACGCGACGAGGTACTTGAGCGTGTGCGGCAGCCTGCGCAGCTCGCGGAAGGTGTCTAAGAGTTGCGCGAACCCGGCGGTCAGGTAGTTCTTGCCGGGCGGCAGTGGCCTCTTCATCTCCCGCTCGCGCAGCCGCCTGAACGAGAAGAAGGCGAAGACGCCCCACCAGATGCCCGCCGACAAAAGCGAGAGGCGGACGGCGAGTCCGCTCGCCTGGCCTTCGGTGTAGCCGTAGGGCTTGAGCAGCGAGGGGGCGACGCCGACCATCAGGAAGTTGAGCGCGAGCAGGAGCCCGCCGCCGAGGTAGCCGAGCGCGAACCCGCGGCTCGAAACTTTGTCGCGCCGGTCTTCCGAAGCAATCTCCGGCAGGAAGGAGTTGTAGAGGACGATGGCGCCGCCGAAGCAGAGGTTGGCGACGACGAAGAGGACGCCGCCCAAAAGGTACAACTTACCCGTCACGAAGAAGAGCAGGCACGTCGCTACGACGCCCGTGTAGCAGAAGGCGGCCATCAGGCGCTTCTTCAAGTTCGAGTAGTCGGCGATGGCGCCGACGATTGGAAGTAGGAGAACCTGTGAGCCGACGGCGACGGCGACGAAGAGCTGGTAGAAAGACTGCGCCGTCACGGAACCGAGGAAGCCGAGGTTGAGGACGACGCCGGCCTTCCCCACGTCGGCCTGCGCGAGCGCGATGAGATAAGGGCCGAGCAGCGCGCCGACGACCGTCGTGTAGAAGGCCGAGTTGGCCCAGTCATAGAGCATCCAGCCGAATATCTCGCGGCGGTCGTTGATGGGCTGTCCGTCCGGCCCGAGTTCGACGGCGTGCTCGGCGTGCGAGTCGTCAGATGTTGGGGTCACTGTGTGGCGCCCTCTTCCAACAGGATTTCTAAGATCGTGGGTGTGATGTCGGCGAGCGTGCGGATGCGGCGCGCGGCCGTCTCCTTGTCGCGGCCCCAGGCGAGCGTCGGCACGGGGTTGAGCGTGTGGTTGCGCGTCGAGAGGTCTTCGACGTTGCCGTGGTCGCTCGTGAGCAGGACGGTCGTGCGCTTGAGGTCTACCAGCGAGAGGACTGTGCGGACGAAGCGCGCGAGTTCTTCGAGGATTGTGAGCGCGGCCGCTTCGCCCTGCTCGTGGCCCGCGCGGTCTGCGATGAAGTGTTCGTAGAGCGTGAAGCGGTGTTCGGCCGCGAGGCTTGCCAGAACGGCGGCGGCCTCCTCGGGCGTGCGTTCGGGCACGTCAACGCCGCGCTCGACGAGCGCGCGGTTGGTGAATTCGTGGAAGACGGCGCGCCCCTCCTTCAAATCCTCGAACGTGCGGAAGGGAAGGCCCGCGGCTTCAACGGCGACCGTCGTGGCCGCGACCCAGCGCGGGCGCTTGACGAAGAATTGCGGTTGGTAAGCGTTGGCGAAAAGGTCGGGGCCGCCGCCGAGGTTTCGGAGTTTCAAGAAGAGTGAATGCTCGCGGAGCACCTCGCGCATCTGCTCGTTGGGAAAGCCCTGCTTGTGGTAGCCGAGGCGCAGAGGGATGTTGACGCCCGTCAAGATGGTCGTCTGACCCGAAGCGCTCTGCGGCCGTCCCTCGACGCCGAGCCTTGGGTCTGTGCGCGCGAGTAGCCCGCCGAAGGGAACCGGCGACATCTCGTCTTCGAAGACGGCGAGCGGCGCGGCCGCCTCCCCGAGCACGTGGAGCGGGTTGTGCCGCCCGCGCGTGCCGACGCCGAGGCCGTCCACGAAGATGAGTAGAACCGGCATGAAGTTGATAAGTAGCACCTGCAATCTGAAATTTCAAATTTGAAATTTCAGATTGCGCGTCTTTGAACTCAAAGACGGAATGAACGTATATTCACTGCACGCTTGAAATCTGCACGTTCATCCCGGCATTTTTCGTCTAAAACTTCGGAGGCGGAATGTTCACTGTTAAGAATCCTCGTGTGTGTCTGCTCGCCGCGTTGATGCTTCTCTCGGGCGTGAGGGTCGCGCCGGCCCGTGTGCAGGGAATGACGGCGCCCGTGCCGCGGCCGTACCTGTACGAGCCCTCGATCTCGCCCGACCGGAAGGAGATCGCCTTCGTGTCGGGCGGCGACATCTGGACGGCGCCCGCCGAGGGAGGCGAGGCGCGTCTGCTCGTCTCGCACCCGGCGACTGAGCTGAAGCCGCTCTACTCGCCGGACGGCCGTCAACTCGCCTTCATCTCGACGCGCACGGGCAACGGCGACATCTACGTGCTCGACTTCGCCTCGGGCGAGGTGCGGCGCGTCACCTTCGACGACGGCGGCGAACAACTCGACGCGTGGTCGCACGACGGCAAGTGGCTCTACTACTCTTCGACGGCGCGCGACATCGGCGCGAGCAACGACGTGTACCGCGTGAGCGCGGCGGGCGGGACGCCGATGCAGGTCTCGGCCGACCGCTACGCGAACGAGTGGGCGGCGGCGCCCGCGCCCGACGGCAACACGCTCGCCTTCGTCGGCCGCGGCTACGGGCAGTGGTGGCGCCACGGCCACGCGCACATCGACGAGTCGGCCATCATGCTGATGCGCGAGCACTCGACCGCGAAGTACGAACAGCTGACCGACGGCAACGCGAAAGAGGTCTGGCCGATGTGGGGCGAGGGCGGGAAGAGCCTCTACTTCATGTCCGACCGCGGCGGGGCCGAGAACATCTGGAAGCTTCCTTTGGGCGGGCGGCCCGTGCAGTTGACGAAGTTCACTTCAGGGCGCGTGCTGTGGCCGAACATCTCTTACGACGGGCGCACCGTCGTCTTCGAGCGCGGCTACGGCATCTGGCGCATGGAGACCGACTCGGGGCGCGCGTCGGAGGTGCGCATCACTTTGCGCGGCGCGGTCGCCGGGCCGGCCGTCGAGCGCGTGCGGCAGACCGACCAGTTGCAAGACCTTGCGCTCTCACCCGACGGCAAGAAGGTCGCTTTCGTTGTGCGCGGCGAGGTCTTTGCCGCCTCGGCCGCGGACGGCGGCGACGCCGTGCGCGTGACGAACACGGCGGCCCCGGAGTCGCAGCCGGTCTGGTCGCCCGACAGTCGCCGCCTCGCATACGTCTCCGAGCGCAACGGGACGGGGCATCTCTTCGCCTACGACTTCGCCGCGAACGCGGAGACGCAGTTGACGAACGCTGCCGAAGCCGACGACACGCCGCGCTTCTCGCCCGACGGGAAGTGGCTCGCCTTTCAACGCGCGGGGCGTGAGCTGCGCGCGCTCAACATCGAGACGAAGCAGGAGCGCGTGATCGCCGCCGGCACCTTCGCGCGCCCGCCTTTGAGTCCCGACCGGCCTTACACCTTCTCGCCCGACGGCAAGTGGATCGCGTACATGCCCGCCGGTCAAAAACTCTTTCGCAACGTCTACGTCGCGCAGGTCGAGGGCGACGGCAAGGGGCAGCCCGTCAGCTTCCTCGCCAACGTGGGGAGCAACACCGTCTCGTGGAGCACGGACGGCACCTTCATCCTCTTCGACACGGGGCAGCGGACGGAGCCGGGTCAGGTGGCGCGCGTTGACCTCATCCCGCGCACGCCGCGCTTCCGCGAAGACCAGTTCCGCGACCTCTTCAAGGAGGAGATGCCCAAGACCGTCTCGCCCACGCTGCGACGGCAGGAGAACAACCCGCAGAATACCCCGACGCCGACGCCGACGCCCACGCCGACGGAGACCACGCAACCAGAACGAACTTCGACACCGATTCCTATACTGACCGCACCGCCGAGGACGACAAGGCTGACGCCTGAAATCCTCAAGCGCATTCAGGACTTGCCTGAGCCGCTGCGCACGCAGATTCGAGAGGAGGTGGAGCGGGGCGTAGATGTCGAAGCGAAAGTTAAAAAACCTCTTGAGGTCGTCTTCGAAGGCATACGCCGACGCTTGAGCCTTCTGCCTGTGGGCGTGGACGTGTACTACCAGACGGTGAGCCCGGACGGGAAGTACCTGCTGATGCTGGCGGGCGCGGTCGGCCAGCCGAACATCTACCTCTACCCGCTCGACGAGCTTTCGCGCGAGCCGGCGGTCGCGCGCCAACTCACGTCTACGCCCGGCTTCAAGGCGGACGCGCAGTTCTCGCCCGACGGCCAGCAGGTCTTCTACATTGAGAACGGCCGCATACAGGTCGCGCCGCTCGACCCGCGCCAGCAGCCGCGCACGCTCTCGGTCGCGGCCGAGCTGGACGTGGACTTCGCGCGCGAGAAGCTGGAGGTCTTCGACCAGGGCTGGGAGCTGATGCGCGACAACTTCTACGACCAGCAGTACCACGGCGCGGACTGGCGCGCCCTGCGCGCCGAGATCGAGCCTTACGTCGCGGGCGCGCGCACGCCCGACGAGGTGCGCCGCCTGATGCGCCTGATGGTCGGCGAGCTGAACGCCTCACACCTCGGCGTGGCCGGCCCGCCGGGCTCGGCGCAGACGACGACGGGTCGGCTCGGCCTCGACTTCGACCGCGCCCCGTACGAACGCAGCGGCAAGCGCAAAGTGAGCGAGGTCATACCGCTC
>CAXTSK010000369.1:0-5671 GCA_964246655.1 uncultured Pyrinomonadaceae bacterium | reverse complement strand
CGGTCGCGGGCGGCGAGCTGGCCGTCGTCGTGGTTGACGAATCAATACTGGCGCTCACGAGCTACAAGCTCGAAGACCCGCTCGCGGTCTTCTACACGCTGCGCGGCGCGGACGTGACCGACTACCACCTGCGCGCGGACGTGCAGCTCGCAGACCCCGGCCAGTTGCAGGTCGCGCAGGGCGGCGGCGGGGGGGCCGGCAACGTGCAGGAGGCACTCGAAACGGACGCGATAATGCCGAAGACCAGAACCGCCGCCAGGGCGATGAAGGCCGGGGAGCCGCCGCCTCCGCCCGCGCCGAAGCCGACCGGCCTCTTCACCATCTACGACGGAGCGGGGAAGGAAGAGGGGCAGGAGGCGATTCGCCTGCGCGAGAACTTCAACGCGCTCGCCGTCTTCGCGCCGTCGGTGCCGACCGACGCGCAGGGGCGCGCGGAGGTCAAGGTGAAGGTGCCCGACAACCTGACGCGCTACCGCGTGATGGCCGTCTCGGTCGCGGGCGGCAAGCAGTTCGGCTCCGGCGAGTCGTCCATCACGGCGCGACAGCCCTTGATGGTGCGGCCCTCTGCGCCGCGCTTCCTCAACTTCGGCGACCGCTTCGAGCTGCCCGTCGTCTTGCAGAACCAGACCGACGCGGCGGCCGAAGTTGAAGTTGCCGTCCGCGCCGCCAACGCCGAGCTGACCGACGGGCGCGGCCGACGCGTGACGGTTCCCGCGAACGACCGCGTCGAAGTGCGCTTCCCCGTGGCGGCTTCGGCGGCGGGCACGGCGCGCTTCCAGGTCGCGGCCAGCTCGGGCCGCTACGCCGACGCCTCACAGTTCGAGCTGCCCGTCTGGACTCCGGCCACGACCGAGGCGTTCGCCACCTACGGCGAGCTTGACCAAAGCGGCGCCGTCGTCCAGCCGGTCAAGGCCCCGCCCGACGTGTTCAAGCAGTTCGGCGGGCTCGAAGTTCAAACCTCTTCGACGCAGTTGCAGGCGTTGACGGACGCCGTGCTCTACCTCGTCGCTTACCCGTTCGAGTGCTCCGAGCAGCTCTCTTCGCGCATCATCGCGGTCGCCGCGTTGCGCGACGTGCTGACGGCGTTCAAGGCCAAGGGACTGCCGAAGCCGGAAGAGATGAACGCCGCCGTGGGGCGCGACCTCAAGCGGCTTCAGGGGTTGCAGAACGACGACGGCGGCTTCGGCTTCTGGCATCGCGGCGAAGAGTCGTGGCCCTACGTCAGCATCCACGTTGCGCACGCGCTCGCGCGCGCGAAGTCGAAGGGCTACGACGTGCCGCAGGCGATGCTCGGCAAGTCGCGCGACTATCTCCGCAACGTCGAGTCGCACATCCCCAAGCGCTACGGCCGCGACGCGCGCAATTCGCTCATCGCCTACGCGCTCTACACGCGCGCGCTCATGGGCGACCGAGACCCCGCGCGCGCGCGGCGGCTCATCGCGGAGAACGGGCTTGAGAAGCTACAGCTCGAAGCGACGGGCTGGCTTCTGACCGTGCTCTCGGGCGACAAGGCTTCGACGGCGGAGGTCGCCGCCGTCAGAAGGCTGCTCGGCAACCGCGCGGAGGAGACCGCGGGCGCGGCGCACTTCACGACCTCTTACGCCGACGACGACTACCTTCTGCTGCGCTCCGACCGGCGTGCCGACGGCGTCATCCTCGAAGCGCTCATCGGCGACCAGCCCGAGAGCGACCTCATCCCGAAGGTCGCGCGCGGCCTGCTCGCACAACGCAAGCAGGGTCGCTGGGAGAACACGCAGGAGAACGCCTTCGTGCTCCTGGCGCTCGACCGCTACTTCCGCACGTACGAGAAGGCGACTCCCGACTTCGTCGCGCGCGCGTGGCTCGGCGACGCCTACGCGGGCGAGCAGCAGTTCCGTGGCCGCTCGACCGACCGTCAGCAGTTCGACGTGCCCATGCGTTACCTCGCGGAGAAGGGCGGCGGCGAGCAGCGGCTCGTCTTACAGAAGGAGGGCGCGGGCCGCCTCTACTACCGCGTCGGGATGAGCTACGCGCCTTCGAGCCTGAAGCTGGCGGCGGCCGACTACGGCTTCGCCGTCGAGCGCGTCTACGAGGCGACCGGCGACGCGGGCGACGTGCGGCGCGACGCCGACGGCATCTGGCACATCAAGGCGGGCTCGACCGTGCGCGTCAAGCTGACGGTGGTCGCACCGACGCGCCGCTACCACGTCGCGCTCGTAGACCCCCTGCCCGCGGGACTCGAAGCGCTCAATCCCGCGCTCGCCGTCACCGGCAGCGTCGCGGCAGAAGACCAGCAGTCCCAGACCACGCCCATTGGCTGGTGGTGGCGCCGCGCTTGGTTCGAGCACCAGAACCTCCGCGACGACCGCGCCGAGGCGTTCACCTCTTTGATGTGGGAGGGCGTCTACACCTACTCCTACACCGCGCGCGCGACGACCCCCGGCGCCTTCGTCGTCCCCCCTGCCAAGGCCGAAGAGATGTACGCCCCCGAGACCTTCGGCCGCGGCCAGAGCGACAAGGTAATAGTCGAGTAGCCGTGTTGAGAGGACAGCGCCCCTCCGGGGCGCTGAAGCCAGAGACACAAAAGCCCCGCTCTTATCGGAGCAGGGCTTTTATGTTTGTCAGGCGACATAAAGCCAGTTCGGTTCTATGTTATTTGGCCGCTACCGCCACAATGGATGCAGTTCTTATTACCGCCCTTACACGGACAGATGCCACGAGATAAGTTGATGCTCTTGTACTCTGAACCATGCTGCAATTCAGGCCGGTTTTGGGGTTCTACGTCGTCACGGTTTTTGTCGAAATAGCAAACGTGATTTCCTTTATGCCATGACCCGCATCTTGGGTCTGGACACTGAATAGTAAAATTAGGCATGGAATAACTTTCCTTTCAATAAAGTAGTTTCAGATAAGCGAACCAACGAGGCCAGTATCCTACGGCAATATTTGGGCAACATCAATAATTTGGGGGCAAGGGGCTATTGTTAGGCAAAGCCGTGGAGCGCGTATAGCGGGTAAGCATTTGCCGGATTCCCCGGGCAATCCGGTTGTGGGAAGGCGCTGCGGGGCTGCGGGAGGTCGGCGCGGGCGCGCGGCGGGTCGGAGCGGCGTGGCGGAAGCGCGTTGTAGGCGGGCAGATTTCTATAGCGTCGCGCTGAAAAACGGCTGGAGACAGCTAAATGTTGATGCGCGGACGTTTCAGGTGGCTCTGCGAGCGTTTCAGACGGCCGCGCGGCCTGTTCACATGCCCTCGCGGCTTGTACACATGCCCTATCAGGTTGTTCAGAAGCCCTATCGGCCTGTACACATGACCTATCGGCTTGTTCAGAAGCCCTATCAGCTTGTTCAGCTGCCCTAGCGGGCTGTTCACATGCCCTATCGAGGTGTTCAGGTGCCCGCGCGGACTGTTCAGAAGCCCTATCAGGTTGTTCAGAAGCCCTAGCGGGCTGTTCAGGAGGCCGTGCGGGCGTGTCCGGAGGGTGCGCGGGACGTGCGTGTGTCGGTTGCGGGCTCCCGGTTCGGTGACGCGCGACAAAAACAGGCCGACGAGGAGGAGGAGACGCCCCCGGCTTAATGAAAAAGGGCGGGCAGCCGGTGACTGCCCGCCCTTTGATTTACCCCGTCGAGGCTTACCGCGCGCGCGCGTTCTCGTTGCGGAGGTTGTTGGTCACGGAGAAGACGCCCGGAACCTGGTTGGCGAGCACGTAGGCCAGCCGCCGGTCGCCTTCGCTTGAGACGACGCCTTCGAGCGTGACGTGGCCGCCGTTGACGACGATGTGGATCGAAGGGTTCACGCCGCGCCCGTAGCGGAAGAGCGGGCTGTTCCAGCCCATGATCGCGCGGTAGGTGTTCGCGCGGATCGAGTCGTCGAAGCCCGACAGCGGCAGCACCTCGATGTTGTTGACCACGCGCTCGACGCCCTGAAGCTTCTTCACGCGGCGCTCCGCGTCCTTGCGCGTCGAGGGCTGCACGACCTGACCCGAGAGCGTCACGGTCGAGCCGTCAATGGCGTACTCAAGGTTGTCGAAGACGCCGTACCAGGGCAGCGTCACCAGCTCCTTCCGCACCTTCTTGGCCAACTGCTCGAAGGCGGCGCGCTCGCTCCTCTGTTCGGACGGCGCCGCGGCCGCGACCGACGCCGCGACGACCAACGCCGCGACGAGTGCGATAACTCTATTCACGATTACTTTCATCTTCATCTCACCCCTTGTTAGGATTGCTGATTAATCACTAACTTAGATGAGTCGGGCGCCTCCCGAGTTGCAGCCGCCGCGCACTCAGGGAGAGCCAAAACACGCGTCTTTCCCTGAAAAACCTACACTTTCGGCCGCCGCCGCGAGAGCCGGACAAACGGTTGAGACCGGCGGAATTCTTTCGGGACAGAAGTTCCTGATATTCTATCCGCGGACTCATTTTCATCTTCGATTCAAGGGGTCATCTTTCACTTGAGCACACCCGACAACCCGACGCCGGCCGAACTCGCCGGGGCGGAAGAGGCAGGGCGGCGCACGGCCTTCGCGGCGCTGCGACACAGGGACTTTCGACTGCTCTGGTTGGGCCAGTTCTTCTCCATCACCGGCTCGCAGATGCAGCTCGTCACGATTAACTGGCACATCTACGTCCTCATGCGCCCCTACGGCGAGAAGGCGGCGGCGGCGGCGCTCAGCCTCGTCGGGCTCGTGCGCGTGGTGCCCATCGTGCTGTGCTCGCTGCTCGGCGGGGCCGTCGCCGACGCCGTTGATCGCAAGCGGCTCATCCTCGTCACGCAGACCGTCATGCTCGTGTGCGCGGCTCTGCTGGCCGGGGTCACCGCCGCCGGGCTCACACACGTCTGGCCCATCTACGCGCTGACGGCGCTTTCGTCGGCCGCCACCGCCTTCGACAATCCTGCGCGGCAGGCGTTACTACCCGCGCTCGTGCCCGCGCGCGACTTCCCGAACGCGGTGAGCCTCGGCTTCGTCTCGTTCCAGATCGCGCTCGTCCTGGGGCCGCTGCTCGGCGGCGTGGTGATGGCGAACTACGGGCTGGCGATTGTCTACGCCTTCAACGCCGTCTCGTTCCTCTCGGTCATCGCGGCCGTGCTGCTGATACGCGCGTCGGGGAAGGGGAAGGCGGAGGAGTTGGCGCGCGTGAGCCTGGAATCGTTGAAGGAGGGCTTGAGGTTCGTCTGGCGGACGCCGATCATGGTGCAGACGATGTCGCTCGACTTCGTGGCGACGTTCTTCGCGTCGGCGACGGCGCTGCTGCCCATCTTCGCGCGCGACGTGCTGGACGTGGGCGAGCACGGCTACGGCGTGCTCGCGGCCGCGTCGGCGTTCGGCGCGGTGCTAACCGGACTACTGCTCGCGCGCCGCGGCTCGGAGTGGCGAAGGCCCGGGCTCGCGGTGCTCGTCTCGGTCGCCGTCTACGGCGCGGCGACGATTCTGTTCGGACTCTCGCGCACGTACTGGCTCTCGCTCGTCATGCTTGCGCTGTCGGGCGCGGCCGACACGGTGAGCACCGTCATCCGCCAGACCATCCGGCAACTCATCACGCCCGACCGTCTCAGAGGCCGCATGACCTCTGTGAACATGATCTTCTTCATGGGCGGGCCACAGCTCGGCGAGCTTGAGGCGGGGCTGGTCGCGGCCGCGGCGGGCGCGCCCTTCTCGGTCGTACTCGGCGGCGTCTGCTGTCTCGCGGCGGTCGGCGG
>CAXTSK010000368.1:0-5677 GCA_964246655.1 uncultured Pyrinomonadaceae bacterium | reverse complement strand
CGCGCCGTCGACGATCTCGCCGGCCTGCGCGCGCGTGTCGCCGCGGACCCCGACGATCAGGAGGCGGCCTACGAACTCGCCGGCGGGCTGATGGCGGCCAACGATCGCGAGGACGCGGCGAACGTGCTGCTCGGGCACGACGGCCGGGTCGCAGGCGACCTCGCTCGGCGCCTCCGCGGGGCCCTTCACGGCCGAGAGCACTTGCGACTCGCGGCTGCCGTCGCGGTAGTAGCTGACGGCCTTACAGCCCAGTTCGCGCGCGAGCCGGTAGAGCCTGTCCACCGATTCCAGCGTGTCGTCGCGCGAGCCGTTGCACGTCTTCGACACGCCGTTATCGACGTTGCGCTGCGCCGCGGCGAGCACGTAGACGTGCTGCTCGGCCGTGATCGACATCGCCGAGATGAAGTAGTCGGGCAGCTCCGCCTCGTGCGCGCAGACGTACTCGGCCGCGCGGTCGATGGAAGCCTGGTCGGTCTGGTCAACCGTGATACCCAGCGCCTCGGCCGCGACCGTGTGGACGTAAGTGCGCTTGCCGAGCGTGTCCTGCCTGACATACGCCCACGAGAAGTTCGGCTCGACGCCCGACGAAGTCTCCGCGACGAGCGAGATGGTGCCCGTGGGAGCAATCGTCGTCGTCTCGTAGTTGCGCGGCGTGACACCCATCTCCTCGGGGATGCCGATCTCCTCGCGCAGGAACTTGTCGTACGCGGCCTTGTTCGGCTTGTACTCGGGGAAGACGCCCTTCTCCGCGCCCAGTCGGCACGACTCGATCCAAGCCTCGCGCCGCACGAAGCCCATCGCCTCGTCCATCAGGTCAATCGAAGTGTTCGAGCCGTACTTGATCTTGAGCTGGAGGCACAAGTCCGCGAAGCCCATGATGCCGAGGCCCACGGGGCGCGTGCGCTTGACCACGTCGTCAATCTCGGGGAGCGGCCACGCGCAGGTGTCAATCACGTTGTCGAGGAAGCGGACGCACCAGTGCACCGTGTCGGCCAGGCGCTCCCAGTCGAGCCGCGTCTCGGGGTCGTAGAACTTGTTGAGGTCAATCGAGCCGAGGTTGCACGAGTTGTTGAAGTGCAGCGCCTGCTCCGCGCAAGGGTTCGTCGCGTAGATCGGCCCCATCGACTCGATCATGTGATTGTTGCGGTTGACCTCGTCGATGAAGATGACGCCCGGCTCCGCGTAGCGGTGTGCGCTCGCGACGATGCGGTTCCAGATGTCCGGCGCGTAGACCATGCCCGGCGCGGGCGGCTCCTCGCGCGTGCACCTGTCGAGCAGCCCCGACTCCTTCGCCTCAAGGAAGGCCGCGCGGTCGCGGAACGTCACGGTCTCGCCGTCGGACGTGCGGTAGACGGCGTACGGCCCCTCCTGCGCCGCGTCATAAACCTCATCGTCCCACGCCTCTCCGTCGAAGGAGAGCTGATACCACTGCTTGCCGTCCACGGCCTCGAAGAACGTGTCGCTCACCGTCACAGAGATGTTGAAGTTCGTCAGGGAGTGCTGGTCGTTCTTCGCGTGGATGAAGCGGAGCACGTCCGGGTGGTCAACCCGCATGATGCCCATGTTCGCGCCGCGCCGCACGCCGCCCTGCTTCACCGTGTCGGTCGTCGTGTTGAAGATGTTCATGAACGACACGGGGCCGGAGGCGACGCCGTGCGTCGAGCGCACCATCGCGCCGGCGGGCCTGAGCTTCTCGAAGGTGAAGCCGGTGCCGCCGCCCGTCTGGTGGATGATGGCGGCGTCGGTCGCCGTCTTCATGATACCGGCGATGGAGTCCGGCACGTCGAGGACGAAGCAGGCGGCGAGCTGCCCGGAGGGCTTGCCCGCGTTGACGAGGCAGGGCGTGTTCGGCACGAACTCGCGGCGGAACATGATGCCGGCCATCGTCTGGTAGAACTCGTCGCGGCGGACGAGGTCCGATTCGGCCTGAGCGACGTGGCCGACGACGCGGCGGACGATGTCCGGCCACTCCTCGATGGGCTCGCCCTGCGAGTCCTTAAAACTGTAGCGCTTGGCGATGACGCGGCGGGCGTTAAGGCCGATGACTTCGGCGGCGGCGGGCGCGGCTCCCGTGATCTCAAAGGCGGAGGGGCTTCCCTGCTGTTTCGGCTCGATAGCGGTGCTCATCTCTTCTCTTCTTGCCTTTCCCGCGCTCGTGGGGGGCGCGAGGCACGTTCTTCTCCAGCGGTCGAAAAAATTGCGGCGCTCACTGCGCGCCGTCTCTCGTGTGGCTCGGGTACTTCGCGGTTGGTCTGGCCGGGAGGCGAAAAGGTCCCCGTGCCGCGGTGGCTGAACGCCTCCCCCGACACCCGGAACCGGCTCGTTCCAAACGGCGCGAAGAATACACCCGGCGAATTTGCTTGTCAAGAGTATAGCACAATATATTGGGTTAGTCTTTTTGACTGCTCACAATAGGGCGGGGTCTTTGAGGTTTTACATGAGGGCGCGGCCGCATACCTTTCCCGGGGTTTGGAGAGTTTTTTGCCCCACCCCGCAAAGGTCTCGCCGGCCCGCCCGGGCGGCTCCGGAGGCAGCAGCCGGAGGCGGTTTTTCATCTAACTCCATCGGGATTTTTTGACCGCGGGACGTGAGGTATTCATGACTTTTAACGAGACGCAGAACGGTCACCACGACTCGCTCGTGCGTGCGACGGCGGCCGACGGGCTCATACGTTGTATGTCGGCCGTGACAACAAATACGGTGGCCGAGGCCGCGCGCAGGCACGGAACTTCGGGCACGGTGACGGCGGCACTGGGTCGGACGTTGACGGGCGCGCTGCTCCTCGGCGCGGGCCAGAAGGAGTTCGACCGCCTGACCGTGCAGGTCGAGTGCGACGGCCCCGTGCGCGGCATCACGGCCGAGGCAAACGCAAAGGGCCAAGTGCGCGGCTACGTGCGCGAGCCGCACGCGGACGCGCCGCTCAACGCGCAGGGCAAGTTCGACGTGAGCGCCGTCGTGGGCGGCGGCATGTTCTACGTCACGTACGAGTCGGGCTTCGACATCGGGCTGTATCGTGAGCCGTACCGCGGCGCGGTGCCCATCGTCTCGGGCGAGATCGGCGAGGACTTCGCCTACTACCTCGCGAAGTCGGAGCAGATACCTTCGGCGGTGATGCTGGGCGTGCTGGTGCGCGCGCGCGAGTCGGGCGAGACTTTCGTCGAGGCGGCGGGGGGGTTGATGATTCAGGTGATGCCGGGCGCGGACTCCGCGACGGTGGCGGCCATCGAGTCTACGGTGAGCCGGACGCCGCACACGACGGCCCTCATCCGCGAGGGCGCGCGTCCTCTCGACTTGTTGCGCACGGCGCTCGGGGACGTGCCGTTCGAGGTGCTCGAAGAGCAGGAAGTCGGATTCAACTGCACGTGCTCGTACGAGCGCGCGGCGTCGCTCGTCTCTTCGATTGACGGCGCGGAGTTGGAGTCGATGCTGAAAGAGGACAAGGGCGCATCGCTCACCTGCCACTTCTGCAACGAGACCTACCGCATCGACGAGACGACGCTCGCGGAGATGGTCGAGAAGAGTCGGGACGGCCGTTCGTAAAAATTAACCACAGAGACACAGAGGCACAGCTAAATCCAATTAGCTGTGCCTCTGTGTCTCTGTGGTGAAATTGTTTCTTACTTCGCCGATGTCGTCCCCGAAGACGGGAGGAGGTCGAAGTTGCCGATCTCGCGGTTGTGGCTGTCGAGGACGCCCATCACGTCGGAGGTCTCTTCGAGCATCTGCTTGGTCATCGCGATGGAGTCGGAGAGCTGCTCGAAGTCGAGCGAAGAGACGCGCTCGGGCGTCGGGAGCGTGACGACCTGGTCGTTAACGAGGCCGAAGAAGTTTTCAATCGATTGAAGCTGACCTTCGACGAGCTTGACCGAACGTTCGAGTTCGGAGAACTGCGCGAGGCGGCGCTTGAGGATTTCGACGTTGGCCTGCTGGATGCGCCGGGCGCGGTCGTCGGGCGCGCCCTCGACGGCGCGCTCGGCCTGCGCGAGCTGGTTCTGGACGGCCTGCCGGTTGATGGAGCGCAGGTGGTGCTTGCGGCGCCGGTACACGTCGAGTAGATCGACGAAGTCCTCCCAGCGCTGCTCCAGGCTGCGGATATTCATGGGCAGATCCTTCGCGCCCGTGAACTTGACGTAGTTGTCGAAAATCTTGTTCTTGAGCCACTTCAAATAGAGCACGGCCTCGCGCTCGCGCGGGTCGAAGCTCTCGATGAGGCGCTCGCGCTGCTTGTTGCGCAGCTCGGCGAGCCGCTTGCGGTTGCGGCCGTCCACGAGCCTCCGGTAAAGCGAGCTGGCGGGCACGGTCGCGAGGTACGCGCCCTCGGCGACGAGCGCCGCGGCGAGCGGGATGGGTGACCAAGTGTAGGCCGCGGCCACGGCGAAGCCGGCCATGCCCCAGAAGTTGGCGGGCTCCATCACCGCCTCTTTCAGATATTCGAGACTGAGCTTCTTCTCCGCCATAAAATCTCTTACCACTTACGAAGACCGCCGCAACGCTTTAACGCTTTATATAAAGACTTAGGAGTTCGACTCGCCCGCGGCGGGAAGCGCCGGCGCCTCCTTCTGCCCCTCGCCGAGGAGCCCCATGCCGCGCTTGTATTCGGCCAGCTTGTCTTGCAACTGCATATTCATCGCCTCGTGCTCGATCTCCTGCATCTGCGTGTCCACGCCCGAGGTGCCGAGCTGGAGCTTGGCCTCGGCGGTCGCGGCGCGCCGGTCGATCTTGTCGCGCATCTCGCTGAAGGTCGAGGCGTCGTCGCCCAGCTGGAACGAGGACATCGTCTGCGCGAGCTGCTCTTGCAGCTTGGCCTGCTTCGACTGGTTGATGAGCTGCATCGCCTCGGCGGTGCGCCGCTGCATCTGGAGAATGTAGTTGTCGCGGGCCTTCTTCGCCTGTTCGGATGCGCGCGAGGCGTGGTCGAGTTGCTGTCCGGTCTTCGAGAGGTCGAGCTGCGCCTGCTGGAGCTGCCCGATGTAGGCCGTCGCGATGTCGTCGCGGTTCATCTTGATGGCGGCCTTGATCTTCGAGTCGAGGTCGACGACCTGTTCCTCCAGACGATCTTTGTTCTTCGCCAGCAGCCGCTCGGTAGCCATCACCTGCGCGACCGAGTTGTTCAGCTCCGGCACGCGGTCGCGCATGTCGCGGATGGTCTGCTGAAGGATCAGCTCGGGGTCTTCCGTCTTCTCGATAAGGCCCCCGAATACCGCGCGCAAGGATCGCTTCAGCCTCGCCCAGACTCCCATCGTCTTCTCGTCCTCCGGAACCTCGCGGCCACGCGCCGCGGGGGGTGCTCGCAAATCTCTCGGCCCTGAAACTTTAACACCACCGACGGGCCGCTAGCATAGTACGTAACGCCGCGCCGCCGGGTTCACTGCCCTCTTCTCGCCGGAACCCTCGCTCTCCGGCGCGAGTATAACAGGACTCGCGCGCCGCTCAAAAGAGTAAGCAGTGAGCGGTGAGCGGTGAGCAGGCGGCAGTAAATTAACCCGGATGGGCGGACTTTTCCTTCAACTGCTCACCGCTCACGCTTGAAGCGGCCGATGTCGCGGCGGTAGTGGATGCCGTCCCAGTGGATGCGCGAGGCGGAGTCGTAGCAGCGCGCGAGTGCATCGTCTAACGTCGGCCCCGCCGCCGTGACGCCGAGCACGCGGCCGCCGGCCGTGACGATTGAGCCGTCGTC
>CAXTSK010000367.1:0-5710 GCA_964246655.1 uncultured Pyrinomonadaceae bacterium | reverse complement strand
GCCGAAGAGACTCTGCGTTGCAGGAAGCGCGCGCGCGATGTGTTCGAGCACAGGCCGCGCGAGCTGTGCGTGTCGGTCAACGGCCGGCCGGTGGGCGCGCAGAAGATCGGCTCGGTCGTCAACGAGCAGAAGCTCAACGTCGGCGCGGGCGAGGATGTCAGCTTCGTCGAAGTCTTCAGCGAGCAGGACGTGCGCCTGCTTTATCTCGACCCTGCAATCTGGCCCGCCGAAGCGGACGGCGGCTGCGTCGTTCATATCGGCCTGAGTGACCGCCGCACACTCGAAGCGCGACTCTCTTACGTCGATTCCGCGCCGACCGTCCAGGTCGTCTACCGCGACCCGCTCATGGCCTTCGAGCCCGCGGTGTCTGAAGTCGAAGATGAAAGTCGTCGGGAAGGAACCCGCAAACGTGCGCGCGTCCTGCCGCACGTCGCGGTGTGGCGTTGGCTCTCGAAGTTGTTGGGACGTATCTCGAACCCGTTCGCAGTCTTCCGCCCCGGCGCGGTGGCCGCGGGGCTGGCGATGTTGGTCGTCGCGGCGCTGCTCTTTACGAAGCTATACGTGCCGCCCGTCTCGGCGGCCGAGTTGCTGCGGCGCGCGGCCGCGGCGGAAGAGTCGAACGCCCTCGACGCGGGACAGGTGCAGCACCGCACGGTCTTTGTCGAGGAGGCGCGGGCCGACGGCCGCGGCGCGGTCACACGCAGAAGGGTCGAGACGTGGCAGGGCGGCGCGAGCGGCATCCGCCTGCGACGCCTCTACGACGAGCAGGGGCGTCTGGTCGCGGGCGAGTGGACGAAGTCGGACGGCACGAGCACGATCTATCGCAAGGGCTCTGCGCCGTCGGAGTCGGGCGCGGTCGCCCCGGTCGAACTCCTCGCGGCCGGAGACGTGTGGCGCATAGACCCTTCGGCCGCGAGCTTTAAATCTCTCGCCGCGGGTGAGGATGGGTTGAAGGTTGACGACAAGCTCGGGGCTTACGTCGTCGGGCGCGAGCTGTCTTCCGACGGCGAAGGCTTGAAGGGCGCGACGCTCTGGCTCAACAAGTCTGACCTGCACGCCTTCCGCATGACGCTCGTCGTGCGCCGCGGCGGCGAGGCTTTCGAGTACCGCCTCATCGAGGGCGGACTCGAACGCAAGCGCGTCGAGGAGGTGCCGCCCGGCGTCTACCAGCTCGAACCGGAGTTGTCGGGCGCGGGGCACGCGGCTCAAGGCGTGAGCGACGGCGCGAAGTCTCAGGGCGAAGAGACAACCCAACACGCCGCGGCCGTCACTAAGCAACCTTCCGTCGCCTCCGCAGAGTTGGAGGTCGAGGTGGCATATCTCCTCAATCGCATCAAAGCGAATCTCGGCGAGCAAGTCAGCATGGGGCGCACCACAGGAGGAGCCCTGCGCGTAGAGGCGCTCGTCGAGTCCGAGGGCCGCAAGGAGGCAATCCTGAGCGCCCTCGGCCCAGTTCTGAACAACCCCGCGGTCGTCGTCGATGTCTCGACGGTCGCGGAGGCCCTGGCGCGGCGCGAGCGCGCGTCCACGCAGGACAGACTGACCGAGCGCGAGGTCGTCGTCGGAGCGGGCCGCATCCCTGCCGACGCGGAGCTGCGCGCGCACTTCGCGGCGCGACTCGCGGACGGCGAACGCGTGGACGCGGCCATCAAGCAGTTCGCCGCGCGCGCCATGGATCACTCGCGGCAGGCTTTGCTGCACGCCTCCGCGTTGCGGCAGATGGTCGGCCGCTTCACGCCGGAGGAGGCGCGTGCGCTCGAACCGGACGCGCGCGCCAAGTGGGTCTCGATGGTGCGCGAGCACGCGGGCGCTTACCGGCGCGAGGTCGCGGCGCTGCGCGCGCAGCTCGCCACGGTCTTCGGCGCACAGGGCGCGGACGACGGCGCGGGCGGGGGCTCTCCGAAACAGGCGGCCGAGCGCCTGCTTCAGTCGAGCTACGCGCAGGACGGCGCAGTGCGCTCGGCCTTCACCATCTCGGAGGGCGCAGGCTCCGCGGCCGCGATCAAGTCACAGCAGTTCCGGCGCCAGCTCACCGTCTCCGAACGGCTCGCGGCCGAGATCGAACAGGCGTACGAGCACTGAGTTTTTACAATCGGTGCGTTCGTAAGCCGGGTCAGAACCGCCCGCGGTAGCGGGTGGCCCTTCGCAGGTCGGGTTGATGATTGATGAAAGGCGCACTGTCATCAATCGCCCTGCATTCGTAACGGCCACCCGCTACCACGGGTGGTTCTGACCCGGTGACATATGAAGAAGGTTAATGACGTGTAAGGCGAACAAGCGGGTCGGCTTCGCGGCGCGGGCGTTGGTGCTCGCGTCAGTGTTGCTGTCTGTCACGGCTGTGCGCGCGCAGTCGCCGGCGGCGACGCTCGGCGGGACGGTGTTGGACGAGAACGGCGCGGTCGTGCCCGCGGTCGAGATCACGGTGCTGAATTTGAGCACGGCCGTGCAGCGCCACGCGTTGACGGGCGGCGAGGGCGCGTTCGTCGTGCCGCTGCTGCCGCCCGGCCGGTACACGCTGACGGCGCAGCGCGAAGGGTTCGCGACGCTCGAAGTCAGGAACATCGTGCTCAACGTCGGCGACCGGCAGGCGCTCCGCATCCGCCTGCGAGTCGGCGAGGTCGGCGAGTCGATCACGGTCGTGGACGCCGTCAGCCCCGGCGTCGAGCGCTCGGCCTCCAGCTCCGTCAGCACGGTCGTCAACCGCCAGTTTGTCGAGCACCTCCCCTTGAACGGCCGCAGCTTCCAGTCGCTCTTCGAGCTGGCGCCCGGCGCCGTGCTCACGCGCACGAGCTTCAACGAGCAGGGGCAGTTTTCCGTCAACGGCCAGCGCGCCAACGCCAACTACTTCACCGTGGACGGCGTCTCGGCGAACGTCGGCGTCAGCGCGGGCACTTCGCCGGGGCAGTCGGCTCCGGGCGGGCTGCCCGCGCTCACGGTGCTCGGCGGCGCGAACAATCTCGTCTCGCTCGACGCGCTCGAAGAGTTCCGTTTGATGACCTCTTCGTACGCGCCCGAGTTCGGGCGCACGCCCGGCGCGCAGGTCGCCATCGCCACGCGCTCCGGCTCGAACGAGTTGCACGGCTCGGCCTTCGAGTACTTCCGCGGCGGCGCGCTCGACGCGAACGACTGGTTCGCCAACAGCCGCGGGCTCGCGCGGCCCGCCATCCACCAGCACGACTTCGGCGCCACGCTCGGCGGCCCTTTCAAGTCGAACCGCGCCTTCTTCTTCGCCTCGTACGAGGGCATGCGTTTGCGACAGCCGCTCTACGCGCTGACCGACGTGCCTTCGCTCGGGTCGCGCGCGTCGGCGCCCGCGCAGGTGCGGTCGCTCCTCAACGCCTTCCCCGCCCCGAACGGCGCCGACCTCGGCAACGGCTTCGCCGAGTTCGCCGCGAGCTACACAGACCCTTCGCGCTTCGACGCCGCGAGCCTCCGTCTCGACTTCGTCGTCAACGAATGGCTGACGGCCTTCACGCGTTACGCCAACGCGCCGGCGCGCACCTCGCAGCGCGGCGGCGTCGGCTCGCCGGGTCAGACCGGCCAGAGCCTCAACACCGTCAACCGCACCGCGCTCGACACGCAGACGTTGACCGCGGGCGCGACGGCCGCCTTCAATCCCAAGGTGACGGGCGACCTGCGCTTCAACTGGAGCCGCGCGCGCGGCGAGACGGAACTTGTGCTCGACAACTTCGGCGGCGCGATTCCGCCGACCGCCTCGCTTCTCTTCCCGACGTTCGCCCAACCGGAGACTTCGGGTTTTCAAGTCACGCTCCGCGGCGGCCTCAACGCGGGCTTCGGCACGGGGAAGAACGTCGATAACCTTCAGCGGCAGCTCAACCTCGTCGGCAACGTCTCGGTGGCGCACTCCGGCCACGAGCTGAAGGTCGGCTTCGACTACCGCCGACTCGCGCCCGTCTACGGGCCGCTCAACTACGCGCAGACGGTCATCTTCGGCGACGCGACGACGAACGGCGCGAGCGCTGCGGCGACGACGGGCAGAGCTTTTCAGGTCAAGGTCACGGCCGACGCCGAGCCGCGCGAGCCTCTGTTCACGAACTTCTCCGTCTACGCGCAGGACGCGGCGCGCGTCACGCCTTACCTGACGGTCGTCTACGGCGTGCGCTGGGAGTTGAACCCGCCGCCCACCGAGCGCAACGGCAAACATCCGGCCGTCTTCGCCGGGTTAGGAGAGGGAAGCAGCGGGCTCAACCTGGAAGGCTTCGGCTCCTTCGGCAACACGCCCCGCGTCATCGCGCCCGCGCCGCGCGGCACGCGGCTCTGGCCCACGACCTACCAGAACTTCGCGCCGCGCGCGGGCGCCGCCTACCTGCTCTCGCCCGAGCGCGGGACGACGCTGCGCGGCGGCATCGGCATCTTCTACGACCTCGGCACGGGTCAGGCGGCGCTGGCGTTCGGCAGCGTCTTCCCGTACGCGCGCGAGCGGCTGCTCTCGAACGTCCCGTTCCCGCTCGACCCCTTGCAGGCGGCGCCGCCGCCGCTCGGGCTCGACCCGCCCTACGGGACGGTCTACGCCTTCTCTCCAGACCTGCGGCTGCCGCTGACGGTGCAGTGGAGCGCGGCGCTCGAACAGCCGGTAGGCGCCGGTCAGTCGCTCTCGATCTCTTACGTCGGCGCGGCGGGGCGCCGGCTGTTGAGGCAGACGGCGGTGCTCAGGCCGAGCCCTAACTTCTCGGTCGTGCGACTCATCACCAACACCAGCTCGTCCGACTACCACGCGCTCCAGACGGTCTACGCGCGGCGGCTCTCGCGAGGGTTGCAGGCCCACGTCGCCTACACCTGGTCGCACTCGATTGACGACGACTCGGACGACTCGGCAAGCGGCCTGCTCCTCGTCGGCTCCTTCAACACGCGCACCGAGCGCGGCCCCTCGACCTTCGACGTGCGCCACTCGCTGAGCGGCGCGTTCAGCTACGACCTGCCGAACGCTTCACGCGGCGGAGCCTTCCTGCGCGACTGGTCGCTCGACGCCATCTTCCGCGCGCGCACGGCCACGCCCATTAACATCATCCAGACGACCGGCGTCTTCACCGGCGACTTGGTCGAGGCGCTCCGGCCCGACTTCGTCGAAGGCGTCCCCGTTTATCTTAAAGACCAGACGGCGCCGGGCGGTTGGCGTCTCAATCCCGCGGCGTTCCGCGCGGTCGTCGGCGGTCAGGGCTCGCTCGGCCGCAACGCCCTGCGCGGCTTCGGGCTCTCGCAGTTAGACCTCGCCGTGCGCCGCCAGTTCACGCTCGGCGAGACGGCGCGGCTGCAAGTGCGCGCGGAGTTCTTCAACGTCTTCAACCACCCGAACTTCGGCGACCCCGTGGGCGATTTGAACAACCGCCTCTTCGGGCTGAGCGTGCAGACGCTCGCGCGCAGTCTGGGCACGGGCGGCGTCAACGGCGGCCTGAGCCCGCTCTACCAGGTCGGCGGCCCGCGCTCCGTCCAGCTCGCGTTGCGGTTCAACTTCTGACCAAACCCTTAGTAAGAGGAATCAAGCGATGACCCGGACTATCTTTCGGCACGGCTGGTCGCTCACGGCCACGCTCCTTTCGCTGTCGATTCTCTGCGGCTCGACGCTGCCGCGCGCGCGCGCCGTCGAGACCTCACGCACGGCGCCCGACGCTTCGCGCGCGAGTGCGAACGTCTCGAAGCAGGGCGTCAAGAAGTCCGTCATGCAGTTGCCTTCGGTCTTCGAGGAGAACGC
>CAXTSK010000366.1:302-5754 GCA_964246655.1 uncultured Pyrinomonadaceae bacterium | reverse complement strand
GGCGCGTGCTCGTCACGTCGATGACGGCCTCTGCCTGCACCGTCTTCTCCTTCTCACCCGTGAACGTCGTGGCCATTACCGCTTCCCCGTCCTTGCCCCTCTACCTCGTCCGCGTACGCGACGTTCGGCCCCGTCTCGTCCGGCGTCGTCTGCAAGACGTAGTCCTCGGGCGCGCCCGGCACGCCGAACTCGTAGGCGCCGCGGTAGACGACGGGCGCGCGGCCTCCGAAGTTGTCGTGCGGCGGCGGCGTCGCCGTGATCCACTCAAGCGTCGTCGCCGCCCACGGGTTGTCCGAAGCCTTCTCGCCCTTGAAGAGGCTCCAGAAGAAGTTGAAGAGGAAGAGGAACTGCGCCGAGACTGTGATGATCGCCGCCCACGTCACGAAATGGATGAGCGGCTCGGTCGGCTTGTTGAAGTGGTAGATCCACTCCAGCTTCCCGTCGATGATCTCGTAGAACTGAGAGTAGCGGCGCGGCAAGCCCACCAGCCCCATCGCGTGCATCGGGATGAAGATGGCGTAGACGCCGATGAGCGTCGGCCAGAAGTGAATCTTCCCCAACGTCTCGTTCATCTTCCGCCCGAACATCTTCGGGAACCAGAAGTAGGTGCCGGCGAACATGCCGAAGATGGCCGCCACGCCCATCACGAGGTGGAAGTGCGCGAGCACGAAGTAGGTGTCGTGCATCGAGAGGTCGAGCGAAGTCTGACCCAGCACGAGCCCCGTGATGCCGCCCGCCACGAAGAGCGAGACGAAGCCGACGGCGAAAAGCATCGGCGTGTGGAAGCGGATGCGCGCGCCCCAGAGCGTGCCGAGCCAGTTGAAGGTCTTGATGGCCGAGGGCACGCCGATGGAGAGCGTGAGCACGGAGAAGGCCGCGCCCGTCAGCGGCGACATGCCGCTGATGAACATGTGGTGCCCCCAGACGAAGAAGCCGAGGAGCCCGATGGCGAACATCGCGAAGACCATCGCGCGGTAGCCGAAGATGGGCTTGCGCGCGAAGGTCGAGAGGATGTGCGACGTGGCGCCCATACCCGGCAGGATGGCGATGTAGACCTCCGGGTGTCCGAAGAACCAGAAGAGATGCTGCCACAGGATCGGCGAGCCGCCCGAGTGGTCGAGCACGGTCGTGCCGTTCGACAACCCGCCGGGGACGAAGAAGCTCGTGCCCGCGTTGTGGTCGAGGAAGAGCAGCACGCCCGCCGCCAGCAGCACCGGGAACGAGAGCAGCGCGAGCACGGCCGTCGTGAACCAAGCCCAGCACGTCAGAGGCATCCTCATCAGAGACATGCCCTTCGTGCGCAGGTTCAGGAGCGTGACGATGAAGTTCAGCGCGCCGAGCAGCGACGCGATACAGAAGATGGCGATGCTGATGACCCAGAGGTTGACGCCCATCCCCTGCCCCGGCACGTTGAGCAGATGGCCGACCGCCGAAAGCGGCGCGTAGCCCGTCCAGCCGCCCGTCGGCCCGATGACCGAGCCGCCCGAGGCGAAGATGGCGCTCACCAACACGATCAATCCCAACAGCGTCGTCCAGAACGAGAGCATGTTGAGATAGGGGAACGCCATGTCGTCGGCGCCGATCTGGATGGGCAGGAAGTAGTTGCCGAAGCCGCCCTGCGGCGCGGTGGTGAGCACGAAGAAGACCATCATCGTGCCGTGCATCGTGACGAGCGAGAGGTAGAACTCCGGCGTCATCACGCCGCCCGGCGCGCCCTCTGGGAAGAGGGCGCCGAGGATCGGCCACGCGTGGTCGGGCCACGTCATCTTCATCCGCATCAGCACCGACATCACCATCCCGAGCACGACCGAGAAGAGCGCGAGCAGGAGGTACTGGATGCCGATGACCTTGTGGTCGATGCTGAAGATGTACTTGCGGATGAAGCCGGTGGGCGCGTGGTGGTGGTGCGCGGTCGCCTCAAGCTCGGCGTGACGCTCCTCCTCCGCATGTGCTTCAACCGTGGCGTCTGTCTCTGCCATCTCCAAGCTCCTTGGCCGGCGCCGCGCTCGTGCCGCGCGGGTCGGGGTTCAGTAGTTGAGCGGATACTTCTTGACCAGTTCGGACACGCGCTTGTTGAACTGCGCCTGCGGCATCGCGACCAGCTCGTCGTACTCGTTCGCGGGGAGGACGAGCATGTAGCTGCGCATCTTGTAGTGCTGCTGCCCGCACAGCTCGGCGCAGGCAATCTCGTACTGCCCGACCTCCTTCGGCGTGAAGTGCACCTTCACGTCGAGCCCCGGCACGGCGTCCTGCTTGAAGCGGAGCTGCGGCACCCAGAAGCTGTGCGTCACGTCGCGCGAGGTCAGCGTCAACTGGACGGGCGCGTTCGCCTTCGTGACGAGCGTCTGCGTGACCGTGTCGTCCTTCGAGGCCGGGTCGTCGGCGTCGAGGCCGATGTAGTTGATCGACTCGTCACTGATCTTCTTCGGGTCGGTGCGGCCGAAGACCCGGTCGGGGCCGGGGTAGTGGAAGTTCCACTGGAACTGCTGCGCCAACACCTTCACCTGCGCCGAGTCGGCGGGCGCCTCGACCATGTGCAGGTTCCACCAGACGCGCTGGCCGAGGAGCGCGAGCGTGATGAAGATGGCGGCGGTCACGCCCGTCCAGACGATCTCCATCACGTTGTTGCCGTGCGAGTAGACGGCGCGCGTGCCCTGCCCCGTGTCGGCGAAGCGCCACACGGCGTAGCCGAGCGCCACCTGCGCCGCGACGAACGCGATGCCGACCACGATGATCGTCAGCACAAACTGCTGGTCGTACGCCGGCCCGTGCTCCGAGATGGAATGCGGGAACCACCAACGCCCGCTCAAAAACATCCACACCGAGAGGCCGGTCATCACCCAGAGGAACACCGCGAGAGCACGACCCATCTCAAGCTCCTTTGGTAAATAGTGAATAGTAAATGGTAAATGGTGACGAACTACACTCCAGGGGGCAGAGACTTTTCGAGACGGGCAGGGCGAAGCCTCTATTCACTATTCACCATTTACCATTCACTTATTGAAAACCATCAGCCCGAACAGGACGGGCAGGTAGAGCACGGAGGCGAGGAGCAGCCGGCGCGCGCCCTGGCGCGTGTGCGCTAAGGCCGCGTGGACGCTCGTCCCCAGGAACAGGACGCCGAGCACGAAGGCGCCGTAGAAGTAGACGGAGCCGGTCGTCCCCAGCACGGCCGGGATGAGGCTGACGGGCACGAGCACGAGCGACCAGATGACGATCTGCCGCGCCGTGATGCGGCACGCGGGCTCGACCACCGGCAGCATGAGAATGCCCGCGCGCGCGTAGTCCTCGCGGTACATCCAGGCGATGGCGAGGAAGTGCGGGAACTGCCACGCGAAGAGGATGGCGAAGAGCGCCCACGCCTCCGCCCCGACGACGCCGGTCGCCGCCGTCCAACCCATCAGCGGCGGCATCGCGCCGGGGAAGGCGCCGACCACCGTCGAGAGCGAGCTGCGCGTCTTCAGCGGCGTGTAGCAGAGCAGATAGCCGACGATGACCGTCACCCCGAACGCCGCCGTCAGCACGTTGACGAAGGCGGCGAGGTAGATTTCGGCGACGAGCGTCAGCGTCAGCCCGAAGGCGAGCGCGTGCGACGCGGAGAGCTTACCCGCCGGGAGCGGGCGCGAAAGCGTGCGGCGCATGCGCGCGTCGAGGCCGCGCTCCATGTACTGGTTGAGCGTCGCGATGCCCGAGCTGAGCAGCGCGATGCCGAAGAGCGAGTTGAAGAGAGCGAGATAGTCAAAGCTCCCCTTTGAGCCGAGGCAGAAGCCCGCGGCCGAGGTGAGCACGATCAGGAATGTGATGCGCGGCTTGGTCAGCTCGGCGAAGGCCGCGAGCCGACCCTTCAGGGCCAGCGGCTCCGCCGCCACCGGCACGTCTGTCGTCGCTTCCAGTACGAACTCCTTCATGAATCCCCTTGAGTAGACAGTAGTCGGATAGTCAGTAGAACAACCTTCGTGATATCGAATCGTCCAAGTGTCAGAGTCAGCGCCCGCCAAGCGGAGCCTACTGGCTACTGACTACTGTCTACTCCTCCTTCAGTGCTGCATCCCGAGCATCGGGAATTCCAGCGCGGGCATGGCGCGCAGCGCGCCGCCCTCGATGTTCTCGACCTTGAGCTGTTCGGCCGTGAAGCTGAAGTCCGAGGTCGCCGGAGCGCCCGCGCCGACCGTCACCGTCTGCGTGACGCCCTGCGGGTACTTCTCGTGCCACGCGACCAGCGTGTAGGTGCCGGCGGGCACGCCCTTGATCTCGAACTTGCCCGAGGCGTCCGAGACGGCGAAGAACGGGTGCTGGAGCACGCCGACGTAGGCGCGCATCCAGGGGTGCTGGTTGCACTTGACCGGGATGACCGTCTCGGCGCGCTTGAACTGCTTGACTATCGGGGCGGCGCCGGGCGACTGCCCCTGGTTGAACTTCTCGTTCTGGCGCGCGTCCACGTTGACGTTGTGCGCGGTCGGGTCGGAGTTGACGACGGTGAACTGCTGATTGACCTGCACGCCCAACACGTGCGGCACGTAGTGGCAGCCGTGCTGGTCGAGCGTCGCGGGGGTGTTGATCGGGGTGAAGCTGTAGCCGCCGAGGTTCTTGTCGCCGACCTTGCCCTCCTTGATGTAGACGAGGACGTTGGCGAGTTTGTCGCCGTTGACGACAAGGTCTTCGGCGTGCGCGTCCGGGTTGGCCGAGGCGCAGACGGGGTCGGCGGTCATGCTGATGGGCGACTTCTCGGGCGCGGTGCCCGAGAAGCTGACGGTGCCCGTTTTGGATCCCTCCTGCGCCGGGTTGGCCTTGTAGGGCGTCAGGCTCGCGGCCTCGGTCGAATCGTCGCCGCCCGCGTTATCGTTGTCCTCGGCGTCGTCCACGCCGCGCGAGCAGGCGAGGGCGAAGGCCAGCAGGCAGAATGCCGCGAAGAGCGCGACCGTAAACCGCGCGCGGCTTGAATGCATGGAATGAGACCTCCTCACAAGGGGACTACTGACGTGTGCTGATGAACTTTAGGCGTATGATACCGCGAATCCCTCACGGCGAGAAATCACGCACGCGCGCTCTCGCAGAGGCCGCCTGCCGCCAGCGTTCGCGCGCGAGCCTGAGCCTGCGCTCGCGCGCCAGTCGCCGCTGACGCACGCGCTGCGAGACCTGCACGCGCGAACCGCGTCTGGCCTTCGCACGCCCCGCGCTCTGCCTGTTCGAAGCAGCCGCCGAGCGTGGCCTTCCGCCGCCGCCGGAGGAGGCCACGGGGCCTGCCTGCGTGCCGCTCGGGGCCGGGACTTGCGCGGGCACAGTGGAGCGCGCACGCGCCTGCTCCTCGGGCGTAAGCGACAGGAGGTAACGCGTGAGCAGGCGCGCGTGGTCGCCCTTGTAGTCCGCGGCGGAGGGCGGGAGCGGGCCGTTGAAGACCCAGCGGTCGCCGTCGCGCTTGAACAGCTCCGAAGGCATTGCCGTCCCCGGCATG
>CAXTSK010000366.1:0-292 GCA_964246655.1 uncultured Pyrinomonadaceae bacterium | reverse complement strand
CGCGGCGGGGCGAGGAGCCAGCGGACAGTCCAGTCTTCCTTCAGGCGCTCGCCCGCCTGTAGGAAGTTGGGCGCGGTCGCCGTCGCGTCGTGGCCCACGTCGCCCGTCATGTGACACTTCAGACAGGGCGCGGCCTGCGAGGTAAACAGGGAGCGCGCGAGGTCTTTCTCGGCCGTCGTCAGGGGCTCCGCCTGCGGCTTGATGTACGGCTCCTGCTGCGCCGAGACGGCGAGGAAGAAGCGCACCAGCGTCCGCAGCTCGTTCGGCGAGAAGTTGAAGGTCGGCATGCGTA
>CAXTSK010000365.1:2836-5766 GCA_964246655.1 uncultured Pyrinomonadaceae bacterium | reverse complement strand
CTGGTAGGGCGTGCCGCCGACCGACAGACGCTCCGAGGCGACGCCGCGCGCGTCGAACCCCGGCTCGACCCGCTGCACGCTCATGAAGCTGCGGATGAGGAGGCCCGCGCCGACGAGCAGCACTAAGGAGAGCGCGACCTCCGCCACGACGAGTACGTTACGCAAGCGTTGCCCGCCGCCGCCTGCCAGGGCGCGCCCGCCCTCCTTGAGCGTCTCGCCCAGGTTCACGCGCGAGCCGCGCAGGGCCGGGGCGAGCCCGAAGAGCACGCCCGTCAGCATCGTGACGGCCGAGGTGAAGAGGAGCACGCGCCCGTCGAGCGCGACGTTCGGAAGACGCGGGATATTGCCCGGCGAGAGGGCACGCAAAGCATCCAGGCCCCAGAAGGCGACGAGCAGGCCGAGCGCTCCGCCGACGAGGGAGAGCGCGACGCTCTCGGTCAGAAGTTGCCGCACGATGCGCCAGCGCCCCGCGCCGATGGCGGTGCGCACGGCCATCTCCTTCTCGCGCACGGCCGCCCGCGCGAGCACCAGGTTGGCGACGTTGGCGCACGCGATGAGCAGCACGAACGCGACCGCGCCGAGCAGCACGAGCAGCGCCGGGCGCACGTCGCCGACGACCTGTTCGAGCAGCGGGCGGACGCTGAAGCTGAAGGCGCGGCTCTGCGGGTAGTAGTCGGGGAACTGCTGGCCGAGGTTGCGCGCGGCGAGGTTCAACTCGGCCTGCGCCTGCTCGAAGGTCGCGCCGGGCTTGAGCCGCCCGACGATGTTGTAGTTCTCGTCGCCCTGTCGCGCCATGCGCTCGGCGCCGAGCGGGAGCGGCAGCAGCACGTCGGCCTGCTGCACCGCGCCCACGGTCGGCATCACCTCGTAGCCGAGTTGGAAGTCGGGCGGCATCACGCCGACGATCTCGTAGCTCTCCCCGCTGAGCGTGAGCGCGCGGCCGACGACCTTCGGGTCGGAGCCGAAGCGGCGCTGCCAGAGGCCGTGACTGACCCCCCCCGCCGGGGGGCCCCCGGGCGCGTCCTCTGCGGCCCGCACCCCGGGGCCCAGCATGGGGCGCGCGCCCAGGAGCGCGAACATGTTCGAGGAGGTGCGCACGGTGCCGATACGCTCGGCCCCGCCCTCACCCGCGAGGTTCAGGCTTTGGCCCTGCGCGAGCGCGAGGTCTTCGAAGACGCTCGTCCCGTCCTTGACGGCGGTGAACTGCCCGGGCGACGGCCAGTCCTGCGCGACGTTCGCGCCCGGCGAGTGCGTCCAGATGATCGCCAGCCGTTCGGAGTCCGCGTAAGGCAGCGGCCGGAGCAGCAGCCCGTTGACGACCGAGAAGATGGCCGTGTTCGCCCCGATGCCCAGCGCGAGCGTCACGACCGCCACGGCCGTGAACCCCTTGTTCTTCCAAAGAGTCCGCGCCCCGAAACGCAAGTCTTGCAGCAGTGTTCTCAACGCTCACACCTCACTCGTACCTGAGAGCGATCATCGGGTCTACCTTCGTCGCCCTGCGCGCGGGGACGAGGCAGGCGAGGAGCGCGACGCCGAGCAGCCCCAGCGCGACGCAGGCGAAGGTCAGGGGGTCTGTGGCCGAGACGCCGTAGAGCAGGCTCGCCGTCACGCGCGTCAGCGCCAGCGACCCCACGAGGCCGAGGCCGACGCCCGCGAACGTGAGGACGAGCCCCTGCCCCACGACGAGCTTGAAGATGTCTTTGGCGCGCGCGCCGAGCGCCATCCGCACGCCGATCTCGTGGCTGCGCTGCGCGACCGTGTAGGAGATGACGCCGTAGATGCCGACGGCCGCGAGCAACAACCCGACGCCCGCGAACGCCGCGATGAGCACCATCTGGAAGCGGCGCCGCGAGACGGAGTCGGACATCACCTGCTCCATCGTGCGCACGTTGTAGAGCGGCAGGTCTTTGTTTATCGCCGCCAGCTCGCGCCTGAGCGCGGGGATGATGGAGGTCGGGTCGCCCGACGTGCGCGCGACGAACGTCATCGCGCGGTAAGGAGTCTGCGCGGCCGGCTGGTACATCTGCGGGTACGGTTCCTTGTCGAGCCCCTCGCGCCTCACGTCGCCGACGACGCCGATGATCGTGATCCAGGGGGTCTTCGCCGGGTCGCCGAGGTTGACGCGCTTGCCGACGGGGTCTTCGCCGGGGAAGTAGCGGCGGGCCATCGTCTCGTTGACGACGGCCACGTCCGGCGTCCCGTAACTGTGCCGTTCGTTGAAGCGCTCGCCGCGGACGTGCCTGATGCCGAGCGCGTCGAAGTAGTCGGGCGTGACGGTGAAGTACTCCGCGTCCTGCACCTTCTCGGGCGGGAGATCGGGTCGCCCTTCGATGACGAAGCCGTAAACGGCGGCGCCGCCCGCCAGCGGGAGCCCGCTCACGACGGCCGCGTGCTCGACGCCGGGTATCGACGCGGCCCGCGTCGTCAACTGCTCGAAGAAGGCCGCGCGCTGCGGCTCCTCTTTGTACGTCGTCATCGGGAGCGCGAAGTCGAAGGTCATGATGCGGTCGGCGCGGAAGCCGGGGTCAACCGCCTGCACCGCCGCGAAGCTGCGAATCATCAGCCCCGCGCCCGCGAGCAGGACGGCCGTGACGGCGATCTCCGCGACGACGAGCGAGCCGCGCAGGCGCCGCGCCCCGCGCCCCGCGGTCGGGCCGCGCGAGCCGCCTTCTTTCAGCGACTCGGCGAGGTCGGTCTTCGAAGCGCTCAAAGCGGGGAGCAGCCCGAAGACGACGCTCGTCAGGACGGAGATGCCAAAGGTGAACGCGAGCACGCGCGCGTCGAGGCCCGCCTCGTCGAGGCGCGGGATGTTGCCCGGGCTCAAGGCCACCAACAGTTCGACGCCCCACGCGGCGAGCACGAGCCCGAGCGCGCCGCCCGCGAGCCCGAGCAGAAGGCTCTCCGTCAAAAGCTGTCGCACCAAACGCCCC
>CAXTSK010000365.1:0-2793 GCA_964246655.1 uncultured Pyrinomonadaceae bacterium | reverse complement strand
ATCTCCTGCCGCCGCGCCGCCGCGCGCGCGAGCAGAAGGTTGGCGACGTTCGCGCACGAGATGAGCAGCAGAAACCCGACCACTCCCATCAAGACCCACAAAGCCTGCCGGACGTTCCCGACGACGCGCTCGTGCAGCGGCTCGACCTTCACCGACCAGCCCGCGTTGGTCGAGGGATGCTCCTCCGCGAGCCGCGCGGCCAGGGCTTCGAGTTCGGCGCGCGCCTGCTCGACCGAGGCCCCGGGCTTGAGGCGGCCGAAGACGTTGAGGAAGTCGCTGCGGCGGCCCGACTCGTCGAAGTTGAGGGCGAACGGGAACCAGAGGTCGGGGGCTTTCGGGCCGGGCACGGGCGTCTTAAAGGAAGCGGGCATGACGCCGACGATGGTGTGCGGGTTGCCGCTGATGGTTATCTTCTCGCCGATGACGTTGGGGTTCGCGCCGAAGCGGCGCTGCCAGAGGCCGTGGCTGATGACGACGACGCGGTTCTTGCCCGTCGTCTCCTCTTCGGGCAGGAAGCCGCGGCCGAGCGCGGGCGCGACGCCGACGACCTGGAAGAAGTTGGCCGAGGTGGACATGGCCGGGACGCGCTCGGGCTCGCGGTCGCCGTCCGTAATCGTCCCGCCCGCGTAACCGAAGGCCGCGACGCCGTCGAAGCTGCGCCCCTGCGTGCGCCAGTCGTTGAAGTTCGGGGCCGACGCGGGCTCATCCAGGATGTCCGCACCCGGGTTGATCTCGCGCACCCACACGAGCCGCTCCGGCTCGGGGTAAGGCAGCGGGCTCAAGAGCACCGCCTTCACGACCGAGAAGATGGCCGTGTTCGCGCCGATCCCCAACGCCAGCGCCAGGACGGCCACCAACGTAAAGCCCGGGCTCTTCAAAAGAGTTCGCACCGCGTACCGCACGTCCTGAAGCAGAGTCGTCCTCGCTCTCTCGTTTCGCGATTGATTAGCGATGAGTGATAAGTGATAAGAAAAAAACGGGGGCTCCCTTTCCTCCCTCTTATCACTTATCACTCATCGCTTATCACTCGTATCTGAGAGCTTCCATCGGATCGACCTTCGTCGCGCGGCGCGCGGGGATGTAGGAGGCGAGGAGCGCGACGGCCGAGAGCAGGAGCGCGATGCCCGCGTAGGTGACGGGGTCTGCGGCCGAGACGCCGAAGAGCAGGCTCGCCATCACGCGCGTCAGCGCGAACGCGCCCGCGAGCCCGAGCCCGAGCCCGACGGCGACGAGCGCCATCCCCTGCCCCACGACCATCCGCAGCACGTCGCGCCCCTGCGCGCCCAGGGCCATCCGCAACCCGATCTCGTGCGTCCGCTGCGCCACACCGTAACTCATCACGCCGTAGAGCCCGACGACGGCGAGCGCCAGCGCCAGCGCCGCGAAGACGCCGAAGAGCGTCATCGAGAAACGCCGCTGCGCGAGCGAGTCGGAGACGAGCTTCTCCATCGTCGTCACCTTGTAGACCGGCAGGTCTTTATCGACCGACGCGATGCGCCCGCGCACCGCGGGCGCGAGCGAGGCCGGGTCGGCGTCGGTGCGCACGGCGAGGAAGAGGTCGGAGTTGTTCGCGCGCTGCGCGGAAGGGTCGTAGTACTGTCCGCGCGACTCGCCCTCTAAGCCTTCGTTGCGGACGTGGCCGACGAGGCCGACGATCTCGCGGTAGCGCGGCTGCTGCTGACCGCCTTCGAACGTGATGCGCTTGCCGACGGGGTCTTCGCCCGGCCAGTACTTCTGCGCCAGCTTCTCGCTGACGATGGCGACGCCGGGGGCGTCGGCCGTGTCGCGCGCGTCGAAGTAGCGGCCTTTGATTAAGGGGATGCCCATCGTCTGGAAGTAGTCGTCCGAGGCCATCCAGCGGTCGCCGTGCGGCGAACTCTCGCCGGGCGCGACCTGGCGCCCCTCGATGCGGAAGCTGCCCGACTGATTCCAGCCGCTCATCGGCAGCGAAGTGATGGTCGCCGCGCTCTTCACCCCGGCCAGGCCCCGCACCTCTTCGAGCAACTGCCGGTCGAAGCCCGCGCGCTGCTCGGCCTCCTTGTACTTGTTCATCGGCAAAGAGAGCTGCATCGCCAGCACGCCCGCCGGCTGGAAGCCGGGGTTGACCTGCTGCAACTGCATGAAGCTGCGGATGAGCAGGCCCGCGCCGACCAGGAGCACGACGGCGAAGGCCATCTCGACGACGACGAGGACGTTACGCAAGCCCTTCCGCACGCCGAGCTGGCCGCTGCGGCCGCCCTCCTTGAGCGTTTCGTGGAGGTTGCCCGCAGAGGTCTGGAACGCGGGCGCGAGCCCGAAGACGATGCCCGTCACGACCGACACGCCGAGCGTGAAGAGCAGCACGCGCGAGTCGAGTCCGATCTCGGTCGCGCGCGGTATCTTGTTCTCGTTGAGCTTGAGCAGGAGGTCGACGCCCCACATCGCCAGCAGCAGCCCGACGGCCCCGCCCGCGAGCGAGAGCAGCACGCTCTCCGTCAGGAGTTGACGCACCACGCGCCAGCGCGACGCGCCGAGCGCGGTACGCACGGCGATCTCCTTCTGCCGGACGGCCGCGCGCGCGAGCATCAGGTTGGCGACGTTGGCGCACGAGATGAGGAGCACGAACGCGACCGCGCCGAGCAGGATGAGGAGCGGCGTGCGAATCTTGCCGACGACGAACTCGTCGAAGGGCGTGAGCAGGAGGCCCCAGTTGCTCTCGTCCGCGCCGGGCATGTACTGGCGGCGGAGGTCGGCGGCGATGGAGTCCAGCTCGGCCTGCGCCTGTGCGCGCGAGACCTCGGGCCTGAGCCGCGC
>CAXTSK010000364.1:0-5767 GCA_964246655.1 uncultured Pyrinomonadaceae bacterium | reverse complement strand
CGGATGCCGTCCTCGCCGAGGATGTCCTCGATGCCGCCGAAGCCCTGCGCGCCCCAGTTGGCCTGCGCGCCCGCGCTCGACGAGACGCCCGCGTGGCCGAAGCGGTCGTAGCGCGCGCGCTGGTCTGCGTCGGAGAGGACGGAATAAGCTTCGGCCGCCTCCTTGAACTTCTCCTCGGCCGCCGCGTCGCCGGGGTTCTTGTCCGGGTGGTAGCGGACGGCGAGCTTGCGGTAGGCGCTCTTGATCTCCGCCTCGGTCGCGCCCCGGCTCACGCCGAGGACTTCGTAGTAATCGCGTTTAGTAGCCATATGAGTTAGAGGTTCAAAGTCCAAAGTTTAAGGTTCAAAGTTCGGTTTGGCAAACGCCAACTTTGAACTTTGAACCTTGAACTTCGAACCGGAGTTTTACCGCCGGCTCAGCGCCCGTTGTGCTCCACGACGGGGTTGAGCATGGCGAGGGCGAGCTGCTGCGAGATGCGCTCCAACTTCTGCGTGGCCTCCTGGATGGCCTCGACGTTCTCCGACCTGAGCAGTTCCTCGCACTCGGCGAACGCGTCCTGCGTGATGGCGCGCTCGCCCGAAGAGAGCGACGCGCCGAACTCCGTGAAGGTGCGCTGGGCGTTGCGCAGCAAGCCTTCGAGCTTCGAGCGCTGCACAAGCAGCTCCTTCGCGCGGCGGTCGGCCTCGGCCGACTGCTGCGCCTCGGCGATCATGCGGTCAATCTCGTCGCCCGAGAGCCCCGAGGTGGGGGTGACCTTCATCTGCTGCTGCCGGCCGCTCGTCCTGTCCGTGGCCGAGACGCTGAGGATGCCGTTGGCGTCCACCTCGAACGTGACCTCGATCTGCGGCCCGCCGCGCGGCCCCGGCGGGATGCCGACCAGCTCGAACTTGCCCAGGCTGCGGTTGTGCTGCGCGATCTCGCGCTCGCCTTGCAGGACGTGAATCTCGACCGACGACTGGTTATCGACGACGGTCGTGAACGTCTGCGAGTTGTGGAGCGGAATGGTCGAGTTGCGCTCGATGAGCTTGTGGAAGAGACCGCCGCGCGTCTCAAGCCCGAGCGAGAGCGGGAGCACGTCGAGCAGCACGATGTCCTTCACGTCGCCGGTCAGCACGCCGCCCTGGATGGCCGCGCCCATCGCGACCACCTCGTCCGGGTTGATCTCGGACGAAGGGTCTTTGCCGAAGATCTCACGCACCGTGCGCGCGATGATGGGCGAGCGTGTCTGGCCGCCGACGAGTAAGACCTTGTCGATGTCCTTCGGCTGGAGCTTCGCGTCCCACAGAGCCTTCTGGCACGGCTCGACGGTGCGCTCGACGAGGTCGGAGATTAACCCTTCGAACGTGACGCGCGTCAGGGTCTTGCTGAAGTGCTTCGGGCCGGAGGCGTCGGCCGCGATGAACGGCAGGTTGATGTTAGTCTCCGAGAGCGAAGAGAGGTCGCACTTGGCGCGCTCGGCCGCCTCCTTCAAACGCTGGAGCGCGAGGCGGTCGCCGCGGAGGTCGATGCCCGTCTCCTCGTTGAACTGCTTCACCATCCAGCCGATGATGCGCTCGTCGAAGTCCTCGCCGCCGAGGAAGGTGTTGCCCGAAGTCGCCAGCACCTCGTAGACGCCGTCGTTGATCTCAAGGATCGAGATGTCGAACGTGCCGCCGCCGAGGTCGTAGACGGCGATGCGCTCGGACTCGCCGCGCCCCAGGCCGTAGGCGAGCGCCGCGGCCGTCGGCTCGTTGATGATGCGCTCGACGCGGAGCCCCGCGATCTTGCCGGCGTCCTTCGTCGCCTGACGCTGCGTGTCGTCGAAGTAGGCGGGGACGGTGATGATGGCGTCCGTCACGGGCTCGCCGAGGAAGTCTTCGGCGGCGGCCTTCAGGCGTTGGAGGACGATGCCGGAAATCTCCTGCGGGCTGTAGACGCGACCCTGCACCTGTATGCGCGCGTCGCCGTTCGACGCCTCGACGATCTCGAAGGGCGAGGTCTCGCGGGCGCGCACCACCTCGTCCTCTTTGAACTTGCGGCCGATGAGCCGCTTGACGGCGTAGATGGTGTTGGCGGCGTTGGTGACGGCCTGGCGCTTGGCGATCTGGCCGACGAGGCGCTCGCCCTTGTCGGTGAAACCGACCACGGTCGGCGTGGTGCGCCCGCCCTCTTTGTTCGGCACGATCTGCACCGCGCCGCCCTCAAGGACGGCCACGCAACAGTTGGTCGTTCCCAAATCGATTCCGACTACTTTGCCCATATTTTTATAAGTGATGAGTGATGAGTGATGAGTAATAAGAAAGATAAGGAGGAACTTGCCTTCTCTTATCACTCATCACTCATCACTTATCACCCTCTCGTAGCTACCTTGACCATCGCCGGACGGAGCAGCTTGTCGCCGAGGCGGTAGCCGCGCTGCATCTCCTGCGTGACCGTGTCGGGCTCGTGTGCGTCCGTCTCCTCGGTGGCGACGGCCTCGTGGACGTGCGGGTCGAAGCGCTCGCCGACCGTGGGGACGACCTCGACCCCCAAGCCTTCGAGCACGCCGCCGAGCTGGCGGTTGATGAGTTCGACGCCGTGGAGGAAGTGCCGGAACTCCTCCGACTCCCTGACCTCGACGACGCGCTCGGCGTCGAGCGCACGCTGGAGGTTGTCGAGCACGGGCAGGAGGCGGCGGACGACCTCGCCGAGCGCGCGGTTGTAGGTCTCCGTCCGCTCGCGCTCGGTGCGCTTGCGGAAGTTGTCGAACTCGGCCTGGCGGCGCGCGAGCCGGTCGTTCATCTCCTGCCGCTCGTCCGACAGTTTCTTCAATTCAGACTCGACACGTCGAAGCTCCGCGCGCGTCGCGATCAGCTCGGCCACCTGCGGGCCGGCGCCGGTCGAGGCGCTGAGCGCGGGCTCGGAGGTCGAGCCCGAGGCGCCGCCCCCGCCCTTCTCTTCGGGCTCGACGTGCGAGACGGTCGTGTCCTGCTCGTTGCGGCTGCGCGGGAGTTCCGAAGGGTCGGTGCTGCCGGGGGCGCCCGTCTCGCCCGAGCCGCCCTCCCCCGCTTGGCCCTCCTCGATGCGCTGCCCCATCTCGGTCGAGTCTTCGTAAGAAGACTGACGGCCGAGTTCGTCGGGCGTCAGGTTCTCGCCCGGCGTGCCGCCCTCGGGCTGCTTGCCCTCCTCTTCGCCGACGAAGCGCACGGGTATGCGATTCGGCTTCCGCCCTCCCTTGTTTGTCATGTCCGATTGAGTCATCCCTTTCGAAGCCCTTCCCCGAAGCCGAACCGAAGTTTGAATGAATTAAGAGTGAGCCGCCTCGCGCAGTACGCGCTCGACGAGGCGCGCGACGTAGTTGACGGCGGCCATCGTGCGCGCGTACTCAAGGCGCATCGGGCCGACGACGCCGACCGTGCCGCCGACGAAGCCTTCGCCGAGCCGGTACGGCGCGGTGATAAGCGCGCAGGATTGCATTTGCGGCGCGCTGTGCTCGCGCCCGATGACGACGTGCACGTCGCCGAAGACCGGCTCGCGCGCGATGCATTCGTTCAGGATTTTGACGAGCCGCGACTTCGCCTCGAACGTGCGGAACAACTCGCGCAGACGTTCCACGTCCGAGAAGTCCGGCTTGGCGAGGATGTTCGACGCGCCGTCGATGTAAACGTCGCCGGTCTCGCCCTCGCCGCCTTCGACGCTGCGCTCAAACAGCAGCACGGCGTTTCTCAACAGGCGGTCGTAGAGCGCCTTCTCCTCGCCCATCAGCGCGAGCACCTCGGCGCGGATGGTCTGCAAGGTCTTGCCCGAAAACTCCGCATTGAGGTAGCGCGCGGCCGACTCAAGCTCTTCGCCCGTCAGCGGGTCGTCGATGCGGATGATCTTGTTCTGGACGACGTTCGACGCGAGCACCAGCACGACGAGGATGCGGCCGTCGGAGAGCGGCATGAACTCTATGTGTTCGAGCCGGCTGTCGGCCACCGGCGGCGAGACGACGATGCCGACGTTCTCCGACAGCTCGGACAGAACGTGCGAGACCTTCTCCATCAGCCTCGAAGGCTGCGCGAAGGCGTCGGACGCGAGCCCGAGCCCGCGGTCGATGGCCGAGATGTCTGCGCGCGACAGACGCGCGTCGCCGATAAAGTGATCGACGTAGAAGCGGTAACCCTTGTCGGTCGGCACGCGGCCCGCGGAGGTGTGCGGCTGCTCGACGAGCCCGTGCTCTTCGAGTTCGGCCAGCACGTTTCTGATCGTCGCCGAACTCCAACCCGCGCCGAACGCCGCACGCTCCGAGATCGAGCGCGAGGCCACCGGCTCGCCCGTCCTCAAGTGCTCCTTGATGACGGCGGCCAGCACGGCCTGGCCGCGCGCGTCGGGCGACCAGTCGGCCTGCGTGGGTTTTGTCGAAGCTCGGATTGCCATTGCTGTACAGGGACGGCGAGCGGGGCTGCAAGGGGAACTGGACTGGCGCGGGCTTCAACGCCCATCTTTAGATTGTTTACAGTCCGCACCGCGCAGTGTCAAGAATTAAATTCCCGGCAGAGTTGAATCGAACTGCCCGCCGCCCGCACCGCGGCCGTCCTGATTATAGCGAATCGCGGAAAACGCGCGCAAACACGCACCCCGCCGTCCCTTAAACCATGTCGGGATTCGACTTACGACGCCATCTCGACAACAGTCTCACGCCGTCAGGGTTAAACCGTTGCAGCGAAAGAGATTGACGGCGGCCGTTTTTGACCCCGTTTCGGCGCGGCTCGAAGGTCGGGCGGCCATTTGTCGGGAAGTAAAAGGCTTAGCCGGTGTCCAAAAACGACCGTTTGACGCCTCACGGGACGGCCTCTTAATATCAACCACACACCGCGGTTACCGTGACGACAGTTCCACACGTCTCTCGGCGGCTTCCCGGTCATTAAAAAGCAGCTCTCCCGGACGCAGGGTCACAAGCTTATGCCCGACTCTCAACCACTGCTCAGCACCCTTTTCGCCGAAGCCTTCCGCACGCTCGCGCCGAAGCGCCCCGCGCCCGAGGTTGACGTGCGCTACTACCCTTACGCGGGCCTGAACCACACCATCCGCCTGCGCTCCGGGCGCGTCCACGTCCGCCTCTCCGACGTGTTCAAGTCGGCGCCGCTGAACGTCCACCGCGCGCTCGCCTTCATCCTCGTCTCGAAGCTTCTGCGACGGCGCGGCGCTCCCTCCCTCTACGAGAGGGTCTACCGCGACTACGCCTTCTCGCCCGAAGTCTTGCGCGCCTCCGACCTCGCGCGCCGCCAGCGCGGGCGCAAGATGGTCTCGTCGGCGCAGGGGCGCGTCTACGATCTCGCACGGATGTTCCAGCGTTTGAACCAGCGCTACTTCGACGGGCGCATCGAGCGGCCGACACTCACTTGGTCGCAGCGCCGCACGCGCACCATCCTCGGCCACCACGACGATGTGCACGACACCATCGTCATCAGCAAGACGCTCGACAGCGAGGACGTGCCCGAGTGGTTCGTCGAGTACATCCTCTACCACGAGATGCTCCACATCAAACACCCCGCGCGCCTCATCAACGGCCGGCGCTACTACCATACCAAGGCGTTCCGCACAGACGAGCAGCGCTTCCCGCGCTACCACGAGGCGCAAAGTTGGCTCGAAGGGGTCGCGCGCCAGCGCCGCACGCTGCGCGCCCGCGCCGCCTAATTTTTTTTCCGAACTTTCCCGCCCGACCGTCGTTTAAACGCTCAGGAAGGTGGGCTCATCCGGAAGGGCGGGCGGCCGATTGAAGACGACAACACTCCCTCCGATGTATCTTATGTCTCCCGCCCGCCCA
>CAXTSK010000363.1:0-5798 GCA_964246655.1 uncultured Pyrinomonadaceae bacterium | reverse complement strand
ATGGTGACGCGCGCGCGTCTGCGCCACGCGCAGGCGCTCGACCTCGCCGGCCGGCGCGAGGAAGCCGTCACGCAGTACCAGGCCGTGCTCGCGCGCCCCAACGTCTACGACTCGCACGAGGACGCCAAGCGCGGCCTCAAAGAGCCCTACAAGCTCACGCACAAGGTCAGCGACAACGCCTCCGGCGACGAGACTTCGGACGCGAAGGGGCAGCAAGCCAACTAGCACGAACGAGCGGGGAAGGATTTCTTATGAGCGAAGTGTGTCCCTCGCACGACCCGACGCCGCTGTTGACGGCGAGTGAAGGCGAAGCGCAGACGCGTCCGACGTTGCGTGTCGTCAGGCCGCAGGAGCGACCGCGCCGCCTGCTGCTCTGCCTGGACGGCGTGCCGTTCGAGGTCGTGCGCGAGGCGAAGTCGCGCGGGATGTTCGACGACTTCGAAGAGCCCGCGCGGCTGCTCTCGCCGTTTCCCACGCTGACGAACGTCGCGCTGGCCGAGATGCTCGGGGCGACGCCGCCCAACGGTTACGAGAGCCTCTACTTCGACCGCGAGGCCAAAGAGCTGCGCGGCGGCGTGCGCAAGTACATCGGGCGGCGCACGCCCGACAAGGTGCCCTCGTCCTACATGGACGAGCTGGACTACCAGGAGCCGCTCGCCTTCGAGTTCCTCATCTACGTCGCGACCGACGCCGTGTGGCGCGCCGACATGCGCCGCTTCCGTGAGCGCTTCCTCTCGGCGCCGCCCTCGCGCGACTTCTTCGGCTTCCTCAAGGCGACCGACGGGCTGCTGCACATCGGTGGCCCCGCGCGCCTCTCGGTCGCGCTCCAATCGCTCGACCAACTCCTGCGCGAGATCCGGCGTGCGGCGGGCTCCGAGACGGAGGTCGTGCTCTTCTCCGACCACGGCATGAATCTTCTTGAGAACCGGCGGGTCAACCTTCAGTCTCACCTCGCGCGCAACGGCTACGAGGTCGTCAGCCACATGCGCCGGCCGAAGGGTAAGCGTCGCGTTTCTGCGCCCGCCTTCGGCCTGTGCGGCTACGCGGCGCTCTACTGCGGCGAGGAGACAGACCGCGGCGAGCTGGCCGAATCTCTGCGCGAGCTGGAAGGCGTGGACTTCAGCGTCTACCGCGAGGGCGAGACCGCGTCGGTGAAGGGCGAGGCAGGGAGAGCGCGGATACACCGCACAGAGCGCGGGGGCGAGACCTTCTACCGCTACGAGCAGTTGGATGGAGACCCGCTGGGGCTCGCGCCGGCAGTGCTCTCGCTCGGCGCTGAGGGGCGCTTTGACGAGACGGGCTTCGCGCGCGACGCAGACTGGCTGGCGCGCACCTGGGGGCACACGTACCCGGACGCGCTGGCAAACGTCTACGGCTCGGTCTTCGCCCCGCGCGTGCGCCACACGGCGGACGTGCTCGTCTCCCTGCGCGACGGCTATTACTACGGCGCGACGGCCTTCAGCCGCATGGTGCGCCTGCTCGCCACGCACGGCAACGCCCTGCGCTCAAGCTCGCACGCCTTCCTCATGAGCACGCACCGCACCTTCGACACGCACGTCCGCTCGACCGAGGCGCGCCCCGTCCTGCGCGGTTGAGTGAGGGCGGCGACGAAATGGTGTCGGCGCTGCACCGTTTCGCATCCCCCGTTCTTCAACTAAGTAAAGAAACCCTCATCTCCTTCAACGGGCACGGGCCTTGCTCGCCTGCGGGCGCAGCGACAGAAGTTACTGTCACACCGTAGACGACGCGGCCCCTCGCAGTTCAAGGCCGCGCGCCGCGTTAGAACTCTCTTGCCCGAGAGACGGAAGGAGAACCCTCCATGAAGAGACTCGCACTCGCGCTCTCCACCTTAGTCCTGCCCCTCGCCTTCGCCCTCCCCACGACAACCGCGCCGCAGAATCGCCCACGCGTGGTCGGCCCGAAACAGGAGGCAATACCGGTCGGCGAAGAGGAGGTCGTGAAGACGGACATCGACCTCGTCGTCCTCGACGCGCTCGTCCTCCAGAAGAAGACGGGGCGTGTCGTCGGCGACCTCAAGCGCGAGGACTTCGCGCTCGCGGAGGACGGCGTGCCGCAGCAGATCACGAACTTCTGCCAGCACAGCCTGCCGCTCTCCGTCCTGCTCCTCATCGACCGGGGGGGTTGCCTCGACCCCTTCCGCGAGGGCGTGCGCCGCGCGGCCGCCGACGCGGTCGCGCGCCTCAAGCCCGCGGACGAGGTGGCCGTGATGGCTTATTACGACAAGGTCGAGCTGGTCGAAGAGTTCACGCGCGACCGGCGGGCCATCGCCGACGCGCTCGACCGCGTGCCGGGGCACGAGGAGGAGGCGGAGCACTGTCTCGACCGCGCCTTCTACGAGGCGGCGCAATACATGGTGAAGGCGGGGAACCCCGTCGGGCGCCGCGTCATCATCGTCATCACGGCCGTGACGACCGCCTTCGCCTGCGCGGGCGGCCCTTCGGTCGGCGAGGCGAAGCGCGAGGTCTACGAGTCGGGCAGCGTCGTCTGTGGACTCATCCCGCGCTCTGCGGGTCAGCGCGCCGAGAGCGGCATGATGCGGGCCATGACCGGCATCGGCAACGTCTTCAAGGTGCCTTCGCTCAACATCAAAGACCTCGCGGAGGAGACCGGCGGCGAGGTGCTCGACGACAAGCCCGAGAACCTCGACCGCACCTTCGACACGCTCGTCGAGCACCTCCGCACGCGCTACCAGCTCGCCTTCGTCCCGACGAACCGCAAGCACGACGGCACCGTCCGCAAGCTCAAGCTCACGGTCAAGCCCGCGGCCCAGAAGACGCAAGGCAAACTCGCCGTCAAGACGCGTAGGAGTTACGTCGCGCCGAAGAGTTAAGGGGTGTTGGGTGCTGGGTTTTGGGTGAAGGCATCCGACTTTCCCCAATATCTAACACCCAACACCTAACACCCTTTCTCTATCTTCCACCTGAAGCCCGTGTTCGGCTTCGCGTTCGTCATCTGTGGGAAGTGTTCGGAGAAGTAGCGCCACCAGTGCGGGCGCGTGCCGTCGAGGTCGTCGAAGCCGTACTCGTCGGCGAGCGTCCAGGAGGCGTAGAGGCCGCCCGACTTCTCAAGCACCGACGGGTCGGCGGCCAGCGCGGCGACGGCGCGGCCGACGAAGTAGGGCGACTCGGAGCCCGCGAAGCCGTAGCCGCACGCCTTTGAACTCTTCTCGGCCACCTCGCGCCAGTTCTCCTCGGTCGCCTTCATGCGTTCAAGCACCGTCTCGGTGCGCATGAAGCCGGGCGTGACGTAGACGGCGGCCACCTTGTGCGGGCGCAGCTCCTCGGCCCAGGCGTAGGCGAGCCGCGCGGCCGTGACCTTGACGAGGTCGTAGAAGA
The DNA here is from genome assembly GCA_964246655.1 of uncultured Pyrinomonadaceae bacterium. GTDB lineage: Bacteria > Acidobacteriota > Blastocatellia > Pyrinomonadales > Pyrinomonadaceae > QHXN01. The sequence continues at coordinate 2,442 of CAXTSK010000363.1, read as the reverse complement.
GGTTGCCGCGGTAGAAGAGCGCGTCGCCGTCGCCGACCTCGACGACGAGCCCGCTCTTCTGTTTGACCATCAGAGGCGCCGCGTGGCGCGTCGTGATGACGTGCGTGTCGATGCCCTGGCGGAGCGCGCGCAGGCCGTTGTCGAGCGAGAGCTTCCAGAAAGACTTCCACTCGTGCTCGACGCCTTCGGAGATGTCGTTGACGAGGATGTCGAGCCGCCCCTGCTCCTTCGACACGCGTTTGAAGAGAGCCTCGACCTGCCGCTCGTCCGAATGGTCGGTGCGCGCGGGGATGCCGACCCCTCCGCGCGCCGAGACCATCTCGGCCGTCTCCTCAATCGTCTCGGGCCGCCCCGCGAAATACTCCTCCGTGTTCGGACGCTCGCGCGAGCTGCGCCCCGAGCAGTAGACGACGGCGCCCGCCTCGCCCAGCATGCACGCGATGCCGCGCCCCGCCCCGCGCGTCGCCCCCGCGACGACCGCAACTTTTCCTTCCAAGCTTTTCATCATTCGCCTCCTTGTGGGTATAAGATACGGTTCGGTTCCTGACACCCTCTGTCATATTTGTGGAATGAAATTTTCGGCGGGAGGTGTGGCGATGCGTGCCGACCGGCTGCTTTCGATCATGCTGCTCTTGCAGATTTACCAGAGGTTGACCGCGGGCGAGCTGGCGCGGCGGCTGGAGGTGTCGGAGCGGACGATTCACCGCGACATGGAGGCGCTCTCAATCGCGGGCGTGCCCGTCACGGCCTTACGCGGGACGGGCGGCGGCTGGGCGCTCGTGGACGGCTACCGCACGAACCTGACGGGGCTGAACGCGGCCGAGGTGCAGACGCTCTTCTCGGGGTTGCCCCCGCGGCTGCTCGCAGACCTCAAGCTCGACCGCGACTCAGACGCGGCGCACGTCAAGCTGCTCGCGGCGCTTCCCCCTTCGGCGCGCGCCGACGCCGAGTACGCGCGGCGGCGCGTGCACGTGGACGTGGCCGGCTGGGGCGGGGCCGAAGAATCGGTGCCGCACCTCCACACGATTCAGGAGGCGGTCTGGCGCGGGCGCAAGCTCTTCTTCACGTACGGGAGCGACTGCGGCGAGGAGGCGGAGCGCGCCGTTGACCCGCTGGGGTTGGTGGCGAAAGGCGGCGTGTGGTATCTGGTGGCGCGCGCCTCCGAAGGTGAGGTGCGCAGTTACAGGGTCTCGCGCGTCACGTCGGCGCGCGTGTCTGAGGAGGCGTGCGAGCGGCCCGAGGGCTTCGACCTCGCTGCGTTCTGGGCCGGGTCGGTCGCGCGCTTCAAGTCGCACGCGCCGAGCTTCCGCGCAACGTTGCGCGCGCACAAGTCCGTGCTCCACCTGCTGCCCTACGCCGGACGCTTCTCGCGCGTCGAGTCGCCGGGCGAGGCGGACGCCGGAGGGTGGGCGACCGTGCGGATGCGCTTCCAGTTCGAGGAGGACGCCGTGGGGCTCGCGCTCGGCTTCGGCACGAAGGTCGAGGTCGTGGAGCCCGACGACTTGCGCGAGAAAATTCTAAGGATGGCCGAAGAGGTCGTCCGATTCTACAAAGGACGAGGGGCACATGGTTGAAGAGGTAAAGGTTGAAGGGCCGGCGGTCGAGACGACGGGGCTGGTGCGAAGGTTCGGAGACTTCACGGCGGTTGACCGGATAGACCTGCGCGTCGAGCGCGGCTCGTTCTTCGGCTTCCTCGGGCCGAACGGGGCGGGGAAGTCAACGACGATCAAGATGCTGACGGGGCTGCTTGCGCCGACCGCGGGCCGCGCGCGCGTGCTCGGCCGGGACATTGCGGCGGAACCTTTGGAGGTGAAGCGAAGGATCGGCGTCGTGCCCGAAGACTTAAATTTGTTCGAGCGCCTGACGGGCGCCGAGATGCTCTCGTTCACCGGTCGCATGTACGGGCTCGGGCGCGAGGAGATCGCCGCGCGCTCACGCGAGCTGCTTGAGTTGATGGAGCTGGACGCGGAGCCGCGCCGTCTGGTCGTCGAGTACTCGCACGGGATGAAGAAGAAGCTCGCGCTCGCGTGCGCGCTCATCCACCGGCCCGAGATGCTCTTCCTCGACGAGCCCTTTGAGGGCGTGGACGCCGTCGCCTCGCGCACGCTCAAAGATTTGCTCTCGCGGCTCACGGCGCGCGGCCTGACCGTCTTCCTCACCTCGCACGTGTTGGAGATAGTCGAGCGGCTCTGCACGGACATCGCCATCATCAGCGGCGGACGGCTCGTCGCCGCGGGGCCGCTCGAAGAGCTGCGGCGCGGCATCAGCGTCGAGGGCGGGGCGGAGGCGGAGGCGCTCTCGCTCGAAGACTACTTCATCAGCGTCGTCGGCGGCACGCGCGACGCGGGCGCCGGCGCGCTCGGCTGGCTGGGTTAAGAGTAAAGGAGTGTCGAAAGCGGAAGAGCCCGCCCCCGTGGAAAGGGGCGGGCGCGTCTTTGGGAG
>CAXTSK010000362.1:0-5803 GCA_964246655.1 uncultured Pyrinomonadaceae bacterium | reverse complement strand
GCCGCGCACGTTACGGTTGCGACGGCTCGCGGCGGCGTGGGCGTCGGCGGCGGGGTCGATGCGTAGAACCAGGAGTTGTCGTCGTAGTAGGTCAGGGGCTCGCCCGGCTCGTCTTTGATGTTATTGAGATCGCTGAAGGTGTGTTCCTTCTCGGCCGACGCGTGGCAGCGCGTGCAGTAAAGGCCGAAGCCCGCGTTGCGCATGGCGAAGGGCTGCTCGTTGTTGTCCGCGCACTGCTTGTCCCAAATCTCCGCCCAGTACCAGCCGTCGGCCGAGCCCTTCGCGTCCTTAATCATCACCGTCCAGTCGGCGACCGGCGGCGGCGCGTTGAAGCGGTAACGCCCGGCGGGCGTCGGGTACTGCTCTTTGATAATCACTGCGCCGTCGGGGATGACGCCTTTGCGCTTGTCCTTCAGCCAGCGGACGACCTCCGGCGAGTAGTAGATTTTCACCGCCGGGTGCACGCCGTAGGAAGCCCCGTCAACGTACGGCCCCGTGTCGCGCACCCCCTTGTCCTCCGCCCAGCCCATCTTCGTGTACTGCCCGCAGCGGAGGAAACGCGCGAGCTGTTCCTGATATTGCGGCATGCGTGCGGGCAGGAACGTGCTCGGCAGAGGTAGCGGCGGGACGTTTCCGCAGTCGCCCTCCTCCGTCGAGGTCGGTTGCTGTCCGGCCGCGGCGGCACGCGCGCCGTCGAGCAGTTGGGGCAGGGCTGAGAGAATCAACAGGCCGCCGAGAAGGCAGGCGACAACCAAGAGCTTTATGCGACGGGCCATCGTATACGCTCCTTATCAACTAACCTGAAGGCTGTGCAAAAATCCGCCGCGTCAGCGGCGGAGTTACGCTTCGGCCGCGCGGTCGGCGCTGACGGCCGCGCCGATGAGCGCGGTCACGTCGCTGGTCGGGATGACCTCGAAGGCGCTGCCCTGCAAGGGGCTCATCTTGACCATCTCTTGCACGTACTGGTCGAGGAGATTGACCTGAACGTGGCCGGCGTTGGGGCCGGAGACGTAGAACTTGCCGGGGCCGTCGAGGTGTATGCTCGTGGCCGTGGCGGCCGCCAGCGCGCGGTGCCACAGCTTCAGAAAATCGACGCAGCGGTCGTCGCCGGCCGCCGCCTGCTCGAAGACTTCCTCGGGCTCCAAATCGAGGAAGCGGAGCCGCATCGCGCGATGGCCCATGATGCCCTCCACGTGTCCGACGCCGCCGCACCCGCAGAAGTTCTCCTTCGGGTCGAGCGTCACGACCGTGTGCCCGCCTTCCGAGAAGCCGTTGGCCTGCGGGTAGCGGCCTAAGCCCACGCCGATGCCGAGGAACCAGACGCGGACGAGTTTGTCCAACTGCCCCCGTGTGGCGGCGACCCCCGCGGCCAGCGCGGCGGCGTCGTTGAGGACGTGGACGTGGGCGCCTCTTCCCTTCTCGACGAGCAGAGAGCTTAAAGCCTCTTCGACGTTCAGCCCCTTCGTCTGCTTCAGGTTCGGCGAGTCTTCGACCAGCCCGCCCCGGTTGATGCCGGGGAAGCCGATCCCGATGGCGCCGACCTCAAGTCCCTGGCTGATGCTTTCAATCTCTTCCCCGATGCGGCGGACGATCTCTTCGGCGGGCATCCCTTCCAACACGTCGCGGAAGTCGCCCTCGGCGGGGAAGCGGCGCACGGTGCCGACCAGCTCGTTGTTCTCCACGACGCCGACTGCGATGTGTTCGGTGACCAGCGCCCCGATTGTGTGTCCCATAAGAGCCTCTCAGCCGAACCGCGTGAGCTTGTTCAGTCCGTTGAACGCCGCCGCCTTGTAGCACTCGGCCAGCGTCGGGTAGTTGAAGACGGTATCGACGAAGTATTCCACCGTCCCGTTCAAGGCCATGACGGCCTGCCCGATGTGCAGAATCTCGGACGCCCCCTCGCCGATGATGTGGACGCCCAGAACCTCTTTTGTGTCGCGGTGGAAGATGAGCTTCAGGCGGCCCGTCGTGTCGCCCCGAATCTGGCCGCGCGCGATCTCGCGGTAGTAGGCGACGCCGACCTCGTAAGGCACGTCCCCGTCCGTCAACTGCTCCTCGGTCTTCCCGACGAAAGAGATTTCGGGAATCGTGTAGATGCCGTAAGGGTACTTGGCCGGATCGGTGTGGACGTTCGTCCCCAGCGCGCGCCCGACCGCGATGCGCCCCTGCTCCATCGAGACCGACGCGAGGCTCGGGAAGCCGATCACGTCGCCGACCGCGAGGATGTGCGGCTGAGCGGTGCGGTACTGTTCGTCAACGGTGATGCGGCCGCGGCTGTCGGCCTCCAACCCGGCGGCGGCCAGATTCAGCTCGTCCACGTTCCCCTGTCGCCCGACCGCGTAGAGCAAAGCGTCGCCTGAGATACGCTTGTTGCTCTTCAGGTTCGCGACCACCATCCCGTCCGCGGCCTCCTCGACGCTGGCGACCTCCTCGTTCAGGCGGAGCGTCACGCGGTTGTCGCGCAGGTGGTAGCAGAGCGCCTCGACCATCTCCGTGTCCACGAAGCCGAGCAGGCGCGGCTGCTTCTCGACAAGGATGACGCGCACGCCGAGGGCCGCGAACATCGAGGCGTACTCGACGCCGATGACGCCGCCTCCGACGACGATGAGCGTCTTCGGGATTTGGTCGAGCGAGAAGATCTGGTCGCTGTTGATGATCGTCCGGCCGTTGACCGGGACGAGCGGCGACTCGGCCGGGCGCGTCCCCGTCGCGATGACGATGAGCGCGGCCTCGTACTCGGACTGCCCGCGCGAGTTCTGGACGCGGAGATGGTTGGGGTCGATGAAGCTCGCCGCACCGGCCAGCACCTCGATGCCGTTGCGCGAGAGCTGCGCCGTGGTCACGTCCACCTCGGTCTTGATGACCTGCTGCACGCGGAAGGAGAGGTCGGCGACCGTGATCTTCTCCTTGACCCGGTAGCTCATCCCGTAGATGCCCTGGTACTGGTAGCCCGAGAGGTGCATCACGGCCTCGCGCATCGACTTGCTCGGAATGGTGCCGGTGTTGATGCAGGCGCCGCCCACCACCTCGCGCTTCTCGACCAGCGCGACGCGCTTGCCCAGCTTCGCCCCCTGGATGGCGGCGCGCTGCCCGGCGGGGCCGGAGCCGATGACTAAGAGGTCGTATGTCTGCATGGCTTTCTCGCCCCTCGCTCGCGGTTAGAAAGAGAACTTCAGGTGAAACTGTACGCGGCGCCCCGGCGTGAGCGTGGAGGTCGCCTGGCCGAAGCCGGGGGCTTCGAGCTGGCGGACGGGGACGCCGAAGTTCGCGCGGTCGAGAAGGTTGAAGACTTCGGTGCGGAAGATGATGCTGCGCGACTCGCCTAACGGGAAGATCTTGATGAAGGCGACGTTCGTGTCGAGGTAGCTGCCCGCGCGGAAGGTGTTGCGGCCGACGCGGCCGTCCTGACCGAGCGGCGCACGCAAGGAAGCGAGGTCGTTCGTCGTGAGGCGGAGCGGCTGCCGACGGTCGCCGGTGATGTCAATGCCGTTCAAGTTGTCGAGACGGTCTGTCAGGTTGCCGTCGAGGTTCACGTCGAAGATGGAGTTGACGGTGAAGGGCTGTCCCGTCTGGAACTGCGCGGTTGCCGCAACCTGCATCCCGTTCAAGATGAAGCGCGCAGCCCCCGAGTTGAACCGCGGGAAGTCGTAGACGGCGTGCGCGGCGAAGCGGTGGCGCGCGTCGAAGTTGGCGGGGCCGCGCTCGCCCGCGAGCGTCAGGCTGTTCTGCGGCAGCGCGGGCGCGCCCGCCAGCTCGAACACGTCCGACACGTCGTCCAGCACTTTCGAGAACGTGTAGCCCGCGCGGTAAAGGAGCCGCTCGCGCAGGCGCCCGCGCAACGGAAGCTGGAGGGCGGCGTAGTGGGCCCGGGCCGTGGTGTGGAAGGCCTCCACGCCGCCCACGTCCGAGACGGGACGGCCGCCGACGAAGCCCAACGCCTGACCGTCGCCCCTGCGCCCGATGGTCGTGCCCGGCTGGATGGCGACGCCGAAGAACTGCGGCTGGAAGCGGCCGGGGCCTTCCGTCGAGATGTCGAAGGAGCGCAGCAGCGAGACGGCGTTCGTGCCGAGGTTGGGCGTCGTAAACCTCGGCAGGTTGCGCGCCTGCGTGCCGACGTAGGCGACGGAGAGGACCGTGTCGCGCCCGAAGCGCTGCTCGAAGGTGAGCGCGTAGTGATGCGCCTCCGGCGAATCAAGCTTGCGCGCGGGCAGTGTCGCTTCCACGCCGCTCGCGCCCGGCAGCACGCCGCCCGCGCTGGCGAGCAGGTTGATGCGGTTGAGGTGCTCTTGGAGCGGGACGTTCGGGTTGAGCAGGTTGAGCGTGCCGGGCACGACCAGCCCGAGGTTCGGGTTCGAAGGATTCAAAAGGCTGAGCGGCAGGAGCGGGAACAGAAGGTTGCCGAAGCCGCCCGCCGTGTTCACCGTCACGAAGGTCGGGAAGGCGTTGCGCGACTGGCTGATGACCGCGCCTAAGACCTGGTCGTTGAAGTGGCCGTAGCCGATGCGGATACGCGTCGCGCCCGGCTCGCCGAACCAGTGCGGCGCGTACGCGACGCCGATGCGCGGCGAGAAGTTGTCGCGGTCGGGGTCGTGTATGCGCGTGCGGTCGTCGATGAAAGGGTTGAGGCCCGGCACCGGCGCGTGCTGGTCGGCGGCGAAGGTGCCCTCGATGCGGCCGCGCACCTCGCGCGCGGGCGTGTTGGTCTCGTAGCGCAGGCCCAGCGAGAGCGAGAGGTTCGGGCGCACGCGCCAGTCGTCCTGCACGTAGAAGCCGAGCTGGTAGAAGCGCAGGTTGATGCCGGAGTCGCTGCCGCGCGTGAGCGTCTGGAAGAAGCCGCTGGCGGCCGAAGCGGCGGCGAGCGTCGCAGGTTCGATAAACTCGTTCGTGATGACGAGTCCGCTCGCGCCCGTCGCGAGAATGGGCGCGCCCTGGAAGCTCAAGAGCGGGCGGAAGTTTCGCGGGAGGATGCTGTTCAGCTCAGTGCGCCGGTCGTCCGTGCCGAAGATGAAGGTGTGGCCGCCGCGCTTCAGAGTCATCTGGTCGGCGACTTGGTACGTGTTGTTGACGCGCCGCTGCGGGAAGTTGAACACGTCCACGCCGACGGGGCTGAAGCCCGCGACGACGACCTGCCCGACGGGGCCGAGCCGCTCTTCGACGGTGCCCGCCTCGCGATAGAGGACGGGGCCTGTGTTCGCCGTGATGCTGTTCGTGGCGGCGTTGAAGTTCGGCAGCGTCAGGTTCTCAAGCACGCGCGCGTTGAGGAGGAAAGGCACGTTGGGGAAGGCCGCGCCGTCGATCATGTGCTCGCGGTCGCGCACCTCGTCGAAGCGCAGGCGCGTGCGGCCGTAGGAGAGTCGGAGCTGGTTGAAGAGCTGTGTATGCGCCGAAGGGCCGGACAGCTCGCTGTTGAAGAAGAACGAAAAGTTCTGCGTGCGGACGCGCGGCTTCAAAGTCGAGAAGAGCGCGCCGCCCGTGACCGGGATGTCGCGCCAATCGTTCGTGAAGTTGTAGCGGCCCGTTAAGGATTGCGCGCGCTCGCCGAGGCGGAAGTCGTAGTCGAGCTTGCCCGAAAGGATGAGCCCGCGCGCGCTCGCCGGAAGCTGCTGCGTGAAGGTGTTCGCGCCGTAGACGCCTTCGGGGTTGTTCGGGAACGGGAAGAGGCTGAAGACGGCGTCGCCGCCCGAGGTCGTCGGGAAGGCGAACTCGGCGTCGTTGCGGAAGCGATTGAAGAAGAGGCCGCTCGCGCCTGAATTGAAGGCGCCGCGCTGTGCGACCGTCGGCACGGCGAAGCTCGCCTCCTTCG
>CAXTSK010000361.1:0-5814 GCA_964246655.1 uncultured Pyrinomonadaceae bacterium | reverse complement strand
GGTCTCGCTGCCTTCCGCGGATCGCGCGCGCCGTGAGGCCGACAAGAAACAGAAGCAGTCGAAACCCGTGCGCGCGTGCGGCTGCACCTGCGCGTGCCGGCACAAGTAGAAGACGAGTAGAAGGAGTGATGCTGCGATGGCTGTGCACGTCGGCGAATTGACGAGCGAAGTCACGACCGAGCCGGAGTCCGCGGCCGAGGCCGGCATCGACGCCACGGAGTGGAAGCGTGTGGACGAGGTGCGCGCGGCCGTCGCGCGCGCCGCGCGTGACGCGTTCAGGACGGCGGCCGAAGGTTACGACGACTGAAGACTCGCATGGCGGAAAGTCTGCTCACATCTTCGGCGCCGGTCTTCGAGGTGGACGGCGAGGTCAAGGGCGAGTTGGGCCGCGACCTCCTGCGCCTCGAAGTGAGGGAGACGACCGCGGGCCTGAAGACCCTGACGGTGCGACTGGTCGCACAGGGGCCGGAGCCCGGCTCGCAGGAGGAGAAGCTGCTCTACATCGACGGCCGCGTCTTCGACTTCGGCAAAGAGCTGGCGGTCTCGCTCGGCCCCGGCTCGGACGCGCGCAACGTCTTCCGCGGCTTCATCAGCGCCATCGAGGCGGACTTCGGCGAGGGGCGCGAGCCGCAGGTCGTCCTCTTCGCTGAGGACAAGCTGATGAACCTGCGCATGACGCGGCGCTCGAAGACTTACGAGAAGATGACGGACGCCGACATCGCGAGCCAGATTGCTAACGAGCACGGGCTGACGGCCGAGACGGACGTGGAGGGGCCGACCTACGACGTGGTGCAGCAGTGGAACCAGAGCGACCTCGCCTTCCTGCGCGACCGCGCGCACCTCGTCCGCGCCGAAATCTGGTTCGCGGACGACGCGCTCCACTTCAAGACGCGCGACAAGCGCACGGCGACCGAGCTGACGCTCGTCCAAGGGAACCACATCATCGAGCTGGCGGCGCGCGCAGACCTCGCGCACCAGCGCACGAAGGTCAAGGTCAGCGGCTACGACGCCTCGGCGCGCGAGGCGATTGAGGAGGAGGCCGGCGAAGATGCCATCCAGGCCGAAATCTCCGGCGGGCGCACGGGCCTCGCGGTGCTGACGCAGGCGTTCGGCGAGCGCACCTCGTACCGCGTCCGCGAGGCGCCGCTCGCAGGCACGGAGGCGCGCGACTGGGCGCGGGCCGAGATGCTGCACCGCGCGCGCGGCTTCGTCACCGTCGTCGGCAAGACGCGCGGCTCGCCCGACATGGTCGTCGGCAGCAAATTAACTTTGGAGCGCGTCGGCGCGCCCTTCAACGGCGCAGGCTACTACGTGACCAACGTCTTTCACACCTACGACCTTGAGGAAGGCCACCGGACGCGCTTCGTGGCCGAGCGAGCGACCATTCAGGAGGGTTCATAATGGGCGACTTCCGCCCCGATGGCGACGCCCGCCGCCACTTCGGGGTCTACCCGGCCATCGTCACGGACATCGTCGATCCGGATAAGCTCGGGCGCATTCAGGTGAAGTTCCCCTGGCTCGGCGCCGACGGCGACGCGTGCCGCGCGTGGGCCACGCTGCTCAGCCCTTACGCCGACGACAAACAGGGCTTCGAAGTCCTGCCCGCCGTGGACACGCAGGTCGTCGTCGGCTTCGAGGCGGGCGACCTGCGGCGGCCTTACATCCTCGGCTCCTGCTGGAACGGGCGCGAGGCGATGCCGGAAGACCCGGACGCGGCGAACAACAAGCGGCTGATTAAGACGAGGGCCGAAAGCCTCCTCGAATTCGACGACACGGACGGCGCCTCGAAGATCACGCTCTCGATGAAGAGCGGGCACAAGCTCGTCCTCGACGACGCGGCGCAGGAGGTCACGCTCGCGCACTCGAACGGCTGCCTCATCAAGATGGACTCAAGCGGCAACATCACCATCACGGCCCTCGCCGGCGCCCCCCGCAACGCGCCCCCCGGCCAGACCGGACACGCCCCCCCCACACACCCCCCCCCCCCCCCCACACACCCCCCCCCCCCCCCGGGCGGGGGCCCCCCCCCCGCCCCCCCCGGGCCTGACCGTCAACGCACCCATCTCGACCTTCAGCGGCAACATCACCTGTCAGGTGATGAACGCCACGTCGGTCATCTCCCCGCTCTACACGCCGGGCGCGGGCAACGTCTGGTAACTGCGATGCAAGAGAGCCGACCCTGGAAACTCGTCGCGCCGTGGTACCGCTGGGAGCGCCAGCGGGCCGAGGAGAGCCGCGAGCCGCGCAAGACCCGGCCCGTCTTCCAGAAGTTCGACCAGGCCGACTTCGTCAAGGGCTTCATCAAAGACCCGCAGCACTCTCTGAAGTTCGACGAGACGATAGACCGCGTCTTCAACGTGACGCTCTCGGCGGCGCCGCCCGCGGGCAGCGCCTTCCCCGGCAAGCTGACGCGCCTCTACGCCCCGCGCATCAAGGCCGCGCCCGGGTCGCCGCCCGCGGCGCCCGCCGCCAAGGAGGCCAAGCTCTCGCCCACGGGCATCCGCAAGCTCTACCTCGCCACGCACCAGCGCTTCTACCTCGTCGTCTGCGAGTTGCACTGCGACGAGCCCGGCTTCCCGACGACGACGCGCGAGCAGGTCTGCGAGGCGGGCTTCGCCATCCGCCGCCGCTCCTTCCAGATTCCGGCTGGCGCGAAGTCGGAGGTCGTCAAGCTGCTCAAGTCCATCGCCGCCATCCAGGCTGACATCGCCTACTACGAGGAGACGACGCCCGCGCGCGGGCTCGCGCTCAAGCGCCGCTCCGACAAGGTCAAGAAGATGAAGGCCGAGGGCAAGTGGGCTCCGAAGGTCGCGGAGCTGAAGTCGCAGCTCGCGGCCGTGCGCCAGCAGGTCGTCGCGTGGAAGGAGGCCAACGGCGTCGCCTCCGTCCACGAAGGCTGGATGACGAGCCAGTTCGAGCACATCGGCTCGTGGCAGCTGGTCGAGGAGGCGCCGCAGCAGATACAGGAGGCGACCTACCCGCTCTTCGCGCTCTTCCCCGACCCGAACACGCCCGGCCACACGGCCGCGGGTAAGAACATCTACTTCGGCGTCGTCCCCACCAGCAGCCACGACACGGACGCGCGCGGCGTCGCGCGCTACGACGACCAGTCGCTCTACGAGATTCGCTGCTACGTCCGCCGCCACAAGCCCGACTGCCCGCGCCGCGAAGAGAAGCCCGACTGCCCGGGCCAGCTCTTCTGGAGCGAACCGACCGAGTCGTTCCGCCTCGCCTCGCACAACGACCTCATCGGGACGAGCCAGCGCGCCGTCACCATCCAGATGCCCAACTTCCAGGAGCTTGCCGCGCAGGTGGCGGCGCTCCCTTTGAACAAGTTCTCGCCCGTCAAGTTCGTCCACCCGCAGTCGATGATCTTCGACGTGAACGACGGCAAGGCCGAAGGGGGCTCGGTCGGCTTCCCGCAAATCTGCTTCTTCTCGATTCCGCTCATCACGATCATCGCCTACTTCGTGCTGACGCTCTTTTTGCCGATAGTGGTCTTCCTCTTCGGCCTCTTCTTTCTGCTGCTGCTCAAGTTCTGCATCCTGCCGAGCGTCTCCATCGACGCCGGGCTGTCGGCCGAGCTGGATGTCGTCGCGCCGAAGCTCGAAGTTGACGCCGGCTTCAGCGTGGACGTGGAGTTCGACGCTGCGCTCGGCTTCGGGTTCACGGCCGCCGAGCTGAACGCCGACCTCAAGGCCGGCATCATCGCCGACTGGGGCATCAAGACGCCCGACGACATCACCAAGCTCGACGCCTTCAGCAACACGCCGCTGATGGAGCTGGGCGTCAAGATGAACACCGTCAACAAAGTCCCCGAGGCGGAGGCCGACAAGCAGGGCGGCCTCGACCTCGTCGCCTCGCTCGAATACGAGCCGCGCGTGGAGGCGCCCGCCCAATGAAGCCACTGAGCTTTCTGGGGAGCGGCTGGAGCTTCCCCGTCAGGCCCGACGACGAGCGCGGCCGTCTGGAATACGCCGCCGGGCCTGAGAAGGTGCGCCAGTCGATGATGATCATCCTCGACACCGAGCCGGGCGAGCGCATCATGCGTCCCGCGTTCGGCTGCGGCCTGCGCCGTTACCTGATGAAGCCGAACACGACGGCCACGCGCGCCCTCATCCGCCACGACGTGGAGCGGGCGCTCGCCAACCACGAGCCGCGCATACAAGTCCGCGAGGTGCGGGCCGACCCGGGCGACGACCCCGCGCTCGTCCTGATTCAAATCTCTTACGTCCACCTGCGCGACGGCCGCGAGGACAACCTCGTCTACCCGTTCTACCTGGAGTAGCCGCAGCCATGCCACTGCCGAACCCGATCCTCGACGACCGCTCCTACCAGCAGCTCCGCGACGAGCTGGTGCGGCGCATCCCCGTCTACACGCCCGAGTGGACCGACCACAACGCCTCCGACCCGGGCATCACGCTGCTTGAGCTGTTCGCCTTCCTCGGCGAAAACCTCCTCTACCGCTTCAACCAGCTGCCGGAGACGGCGAAGCTCGCCTTCCTCCGCCTGCTCGACATCCCGCTGCGTCCCGCCGCACCCGCGCGCGCGATGGTGACGATGACGACCGACGCGCCCGCGGGCACACTCGTCGAACTGAACTCCGAGGCGAAGGCCGGCGCGCTCTCCTTCGAGACCTTGCAGGAGACACACGCCTGGCCCGTCTCCTTCGTCGCCGTCGGCAAGGGCACGAGCGCCGCGCCCGACGAGGACGCGGAGCCCGAGGTCTTCGACTTCGCGATGCGCGCCGTGGACGCCCTCGAAGGTCTCGGCGAGGAACAGGAGCCGGCCTTCTACGAGAACCGCGTCGTGCCCGCCGACGGCGCGGGGCTCCCCGTCGATTTCGACGCGACCGTTGACCGCGTCATCTGGGTCGCCGTCCTCGGCGAGAAGAACGCCGACAAGCAACTGTTGGGAGACGCGCTCCTCAACCTCGGCTTCGTCCCCGCCCCCGTCGTGCCCGCGATGCAGGACACGCCGCCGTGCCCCGGCGCGGACGCGACGACGAAAGGCCCTGCGGTCGAGTGGCAAATCTCGACGGGCGAAGTCGGTGCGGACGGCTCGCCGCGTTACCGCGCGCTCGCGGTCGAGGCAGACACGACGCGCGGCCTGAGCCAGGAAGGCGTCGCCCGCCTCCGCCTGCCGAAGAAGCCCGAAGACTTCGGCGTCTTCGAGGTGGATAACGAAGACCTGCTCGGCACGGGGCAATTCCCCCCTTCGCTCGACGAGGAGACCGAGCCCAAGGTGCTCTTCTGGATGCGCGCCTTCCGCCGCGACGGGACGGGCTTCGGCAAAGTCCTCTTCGTCGGCGCCAACGCCTCCGAGGTCTGCCAGACGAAGCGCGCGCGGCCGGAGTTTCTTGGCACGGGCACGGGCCAGCCCGGCCAGACGTACGCGCTCGTCCACAAGCCCGTCATCGAAGGCAGCCTGAGCCTTGAGGTCGAGGAGTTCGGCGGCTGGCGCGCGTGGACTTCGGTCGAGGGCTTCTACGCAAGCGGCCCCGACGACCGACACTACGCCGTTGACCTCGAAGCGGGCCGCGTCACCTTCGGCACCGGCGTGCAAGGTCTGCCGCCGCAGACGGGCCAGCGCGTACGCGTCACCGAGTACCGCTACGGCGGAGGTGACGCGGGCAACGTCGCGCCGAAGGCCATCTCGAAACTCTCTGACTATCCGTCGGTCAAAGTCGGCAACTCTCTTCGCGCACACGGCGGCGCGGCCGGCGAGTCTGTCGAGGCGGCGCTCGAACGCATCCCCGGCGAGCTGCGGCGGCGCGACCGCGCCGTGACGCGCGGCGACTTTCAAGAGCTTGCG
>CAXTSK010000360.1:2470-5832 GCA_964246655.1 uncultured Pyrinomonadaceae bacterium | reverse complement strand
TCTACGACCCGCGCTTCCAGACGAACTCTTACTACGAGCGCACCGAGACGCCGACGGCGAGCTTCCTCTCGGGCAGCTCGACGGGCGCGGTCACGCAGTCCGGCCTCTTCAGCACCTCTTCGGTGCAGGGGCTCACGCCGAAGTTCGGCGGCGGGTACCGTCTCGACTTCGTCAACAACCGCATCACGACCAACAACCAGTTCGCGGCCCTGAACCCGCAGTACCCGACCGCGCTCACCTTCAGCTACACGCAGCCGCTCCTGCGCGGCCTGCGCTTTGACCAGAACCGCCGCCAGATCGAGATCGCGAAGAAGAACCTGAGTTTGACGGACGCGCAGTTCCGCCAGCGCGCCGTCGAGACCATCACGAACGTGCAGCGCGCGTACTGGGATTTGGTCTACGCGCTCCGTAACCTACAGATTCAGCGCGAGGCCGTGGGCGACGCGCGCAAGCAGTTGGAGCACAACAGGCGTTTAGTCAATGAAGGACTGCTCGCGCCGATTGACGTGGTCGCGGCCGAGGGGCAAATCTCCGGCTTCGAGCAGAGCGTCTACTCGGCGCTCGACGACGTGGGCCGCGCCGAGAACAACCTGAAGAACCTCGTCGCCGAGAACCGCGAGGCGCCCATCTGGCGCGTCGCCATCGTCCCGAGTGAGTCGGTCGATCTCGCCCCGCCGCAGGTCGCGCTCGACGACGCGATGCAGTACGCGCTCAAGTCGCGCCCAGAGCTTTCGTCCTCGGACGTGGCGCGCGAGATCAACGAGATCGAGCAGCGCTTCGCGCGCGAGCAGACGCGGCCGCAGGTTGACCTCGTCGCCTCCTACGGCCTGGTGGGTCTGGCGGGTGCGAACAACGCGACGGCTGCGAACCCGCTCGCGTCCTCGAACCAGGACATACGCAACCGCATCAACGAGCTGTCGGCTATCGCGAATCTCGACCCGCTGCCCCCGCCGGCGATTACGTCGGTGCCCGATGTGCTCGTCGGCGGCGAAGGGCAGTCGCTCGTCAACCTCGCGGCGAACCGCTTCACGAACTTCCGCGCGGGCGTCACGGTCAACCTGCCCTTCCGCAACTCGACGGCGAAGGCGCAGTACGGGCGCACGCTCGTGGACGCGGAGCGCATCCGCACGCAGCGCGAGCAACTCGAACAGCTCATCCAGGTGGATGTGCGCAACGCCTTGCAGCAGGTGCGCACGGCCGAGTCGCGCCTGCGCGCGGCGGCCTCCGCCCGCTCGGCCTCCGAGCAGCAGTACGCCTCCGAGCAGCGCAAGCTCGACGCCGGCCAATCGACGGTCTTCCTCGTACTCGAACGGCAGACGCAGCTCGCCACCGCCCGCGGCAACGAGCTGCGCGCGCAGACCGAACTCAACAAGGCCATCGCCGAACTCCAACGCGCCACCGGCAACGCCCTCGAACAGAACCGCGTCGAGATTAGAGTTAGGTAAAGAGTTCACCACAGAGACACAGAGGCACAGCTTGTCGAGCCATTGCTTCAAGCCGTGCCTCTGTGTCTCTGTGGTGAATTGCCTGACTACGGTTTGGCGACCTTCAGGGCTGGGAGCGTGACCGTGGCCCAGAGGGGCCAGTGGTCGGAGAGGTCTACGGCCTTGTCGATGCCGGAGGAGCGCGCCTCTAAGCCGCGCAGCCAAAGCCAGTCGAGCTTGAGCTTGATGACGAACGTCCTCCACGTCTTGCGGTCGTCCGCGAGCGGCGTCTTGAAGCCCGCGTCGGTGAAGAGGCGACGGGCGGCCTTCACGTCCTTCCCCTTGATCGTGTTGAAGTCGCCGACGACGATGACGCCGGCCGCGTCCGCGTGCAGACGCAGATCGTCGAGCACCGCCTGCCAGTGCTCGACCTTCTTCTCGACGGGCATCCGCGTCTCGGCGTGGACGGAGTAGACGCGCACGGGCGTCCTCCCGACCTGCACCGTCGCGCCGATGGCGACACGCCTGCGGCCGTCAGGCCCCTCGTGCGTGAGCAGGACGCGCGACACGTCCGTCAAAGGGAAGACGCTGAGGATGGCGACGCCGGTCTCCTCCTCGCCGTCGCCGTCGGTGTCGGGCGGCGCGGCCCACGCGTAGCGCATGCCGAGCGCGTCGGCGAGCTGGCGCGCGGTGTTGACGTTGCCCGTGCGCCGCTTGTTGCGGTCAACCTCCTGAAGGCCGATGACGTGCGCGCCGCCGATCTCGGGGTCTTCCTTGAGCAGCTTGACGAGCTGTTCGAGGTCGTCGCCGGCGCGGTAGCGTATGTTGTAGGAGACGACCTTCAGCTCGGCCGGCGCGTCCGGCACCTTGTCCGCCTTCACGTTGCCGCCGACTTCGAGCAGCGCCGACTCCTTCGAGCTGTCGTGCGCGCGCGCGTGCTGGCCCGGCGGCACGAGGCAGAGGGCCGAGACGACCAGAAGGAGGAGGGAGAAGGCGACTGCCGTTTGCAGCCTCTCCGGTCCCTTGCACGCGTTCCGCGTCATGAGTCTCATCGTCTTTTAGTCCCTCACGTTAAGCCGCAGCCCGTCGCGCGCCTCGATGGTCTCGCCGTCCCAGAGCCGCTTCGCCTCGGCCGCGAGGTCGATCCCGTCCCACTCGGGGTAGAGGTGCGAGAGCATGACGCGGCGCGCGCCCGACAGGCGAGCCAGCTCCATCGCCTCCGACAGTTCGAGGTGCAGCTTGACGGGCTTCGAGCGGAAGAAGGAACACTCTAACAGAAACAGATCAACTGCGCGCGCGAAGCCCGCGAGCGCCTCCGTGAAGCCCGTGTCGGAGGTGTAGACGAGCGACGTGCCGTCACGTTCGTCGAGGCGGAGCGCGAGGCTCTCGCTCGTGTGCGGCGTCGAGAGGGTCGAAGCGTTGAGGCCGGGCAGCAATTCGAACTCGGCGCGCGGCGCGACCTCTCTGACCTCTAAGGGGAACGGCTGCTCGAAGAGTTTGTAGTCGCCCGCCTCGTCGAAGCGGCGCAGCAGCCGCTCCGTCCCGCGCGGGCCGAAGACCTTGAAGGGCTTGCGACGTTCGCGCGTCTGCGGCGCGTGCTTCGTGCCGAAGAGGAAGGGCGCCAGGCCCCCGATGTGGTCGAGGTGGAAGTGGCTGACCCAGACCGCATCGAGGTCGGCCCAGTCGCAACCCTCCTCCGCCATGCGGTGCACGGCCGGGCCGCTACAGTCGAGCAGCAGCGTCCCCGCCTCCGCCTCGACCCAGTGCGCCGACGCGGAACGCCGCGGGTGCGGCACGGAAGTGCCCGACCCGAGCACCGTCAGCTTCATCGAATCAGTATCCTTTCAGGGGGAGTGCAAAGGCTATCAAACCGAAAGTCGGAAGGCAAAAGAGGAGCCGTGAACCGTGAACCGTGAACCGTGACAAGATGAAGAACCT
>CAXTSK010000360.1:1657-2460 GCA_964246655.1 uncultured Pyrinomonadaceae bacterium | reverse complement strand
AAAAGACTACACCGTTGTTTCTTTTGTGTCGTGGTACCGGTTTCCCGGGTTCACGCTTGCCTTTTGCCTTCCCTTTGCGCTACACCTTTCCGCGGAGTTCTCAAGAAGCCGTCGGTCGAGAAGGACATTTGATGCAGGGCGTGGTTTCGCTGCTGGACGACCAGCACTACGCGCGGGTCGAGGCCATCTGGGAGGAGTTGGGGCAGAAGTTCGACGTGCGCGGCATGTACGTCCCTGCCGAAGCCTACGACGAGTCGGCCTGCCAGTCTTTCCTGCGCTCCCTGGCCGCGCGCACGCGCCCCTACCGCGTGCGCACCGCGGGCCTCGGCATCTTCACCGTCGCCAGTCCCATCCTCTACATCTCGGTCGTGCGCAGCCCCGCGCTCTCCGACCTCCACCGCGAAATCTGGGAGGGCGTCCGGCAGGCGGTGCCCGGCGCCGTCGCGCACTACTACCACCCGGACGAGTGGGCGCCGCACGTCACGCTTGCCCAGGGGGACATCGACCCGGACAAGCTGGCCGAGGTCGTACGCTTCCTCTGCCGCCGCAACTTCCACTGGGAGTTCAACGTCACGAACGTCTCCATCATCTACGACACGGGGCGCGAGCAGGGCGTCCGCTGCCGCTTCGACTTCAAGGGGGAGTGAGTTATGAGTGAGGTCGTGTACGGGGGGGGCGAACCGCTTGAGCTGGACGCGCTGGCCGTCTACTCGCACCCGGACGACGCGGAGTTGACGTGCGCGGGCACGCTCCTCAAGCTGAAGTCTCTGGGGCGCCGCACCGGCGTCGTGGACGTGACGCGC
>CAXTSK010000360.1:0-1605 GCA_964246655.1 uncultured Pyrinomonadaceae bacterium | reverse complement strand
GAGCAGCGCTTCGAAGAAGCCCGCGAGGCCGCGCGCATCATGCGCCTCGACGTGCGCGTCAACCTCGAACAGCCCGACGGCCACGTCTTCGTCACCGACGAGGCCCGCACCGCGCTCGTCCGCGTCATCCGCACCTACAAGCCGAAGGTCATCCTCACCGCGCACTGGGACGACCCGCCCCCCGACCACGCCGCGACCGCCCGGCTCGCGCGCGAGGCGGCGCGCCTCGCCTCGATGCGCCGCTACGACGAAGGCGAAGGGCAGGGCGCCGTCCAGATGCCCGCGCTCGCCCACGCGGCCTATTCGCGCCTCGTCGCGCCCTCTTTCATCGTGGACATCTCCGAGCACGTCGAGGACAAGCTCCGCGCCATCCTCGCCCACCGCTCGCAGTTCTACGACCCCGACTCCAAAGAGCCCGTCACCCGCATCAGCGAAGAGGGCTTCCTCAAACAGCTCGAAGCCCGCTGGCGCTACGCCGGCTCCCTCATCAACGTCGCCGCCGGCGAAGCCTACTACGTCCGCGAAGCCCTCAACGTCGCAGACCCCGTCGAACTCCTGACGCGCCCGATGAACATCTACTCTTAAGAAGGCTTAAGAAGTCAGCCGCGGAAGGCGTCGCGCAGGAGGGCGTTGAAGCGTTCGGCGTGTTCTTCTTGAGGCATCATGCGGCAGCGGTCGAAGACTTCGAGGCGGGCGCGGGGGTTGAGCGAGAGGAGTTGGCCGGCCTGGTCGAGGGGGTTGGTCGTGTCCTGCTTGCCCCAGGCGAGCGTGGCGGGCCGGCGCAGGCGTGCGAAGGGCTCGCGGATGTCCGTGTTGAGGTAGCCGGACAGAAAAGCGGTGGCGGCGTACTGCGCGCCGGGCAGGTGGCTGACGGCGTAGTAGTGCTGGACGAGGCGCGGCGTGGCGAAGCGCCGTTCGTAGAAGAGCTGTTTGCGCGCGTAGTCGCGCACGCCGCGCTCGCTCGTCACGGCGTTGTAGAAGGAGGTGCCGAGCACGGGCGAGTGGAGCAGCCCGTAGAAGGCCGCGCCCGTCACGCCCGGCCGCGCGCTCAAATGATCCGCGCCCGTGGGCGAGACCAGCACGAGCGAGTTGAAGAGTTCCGTCTGCTCGTCGGCCGCGCGCACGGCGAAGGCCGCCGAGAGCGTGTGCGCGACGACGCCCGCGGGGCGTCCGACGACCTCGCGCAGGAAGTCCGAGATGAGTTCGACGTAGAGTTCCGCGGAGTAAGGCGCGGTGGGCGGCTTCTCGGAGTAGCCGAAGCCGAGGAGGTCTAAGGCGTAGACGCGGAAGTCGCGCGCGAGCGGCAGGAAGTTGCGCCGCCACATGAACGAGCGCGCGCCCGCGCCGATGCCGTGGACGAAGAGGACGGGCGGCGCGTCCTCACGCCCCGCGTGCCTGTAAAAAATCTGCCCCTGCTTCCACTGGTACGTCCCCGACTCGCCGCCGACCGCGCCCGTCTCCGGCTCCGGCGCCTCGCGCGCCACGGCGATGGTCTCGACCTCGGCCAGCCGATCGTGCATCGCCTGGGCGAACGCCGGCGCGTAGTGCTCGGGGCGGATCTCGGCGAACGGCGCCAGCCCGAACGGGCCGGACCAGGTGGCGAGC
>CAXTSK010000359.1:5601-5846 GCA_964246655.1 uncultured Pyrinomonadaceae bacterium | reverse complement strand
GTCGCTATCCTCATTCTTATCCTACTCGTTTACTTAATAAGTAGGTGAGTCAAGTATATTATTACCCAAATTTGAAATGCTTATTCGCCATCCTCTCCGGGATTTACCTGTGGCGAAGAAACTTCCGGCGGTCTGGACGAGCGAAGTGCGTCGCCGACACTCGAACGTTTTACGCACACGGCTCGGCCGGGGCGCGGGCCTGCACCCCCCCCCCCCGCCGCGCCCGGTGGGGCCACCGCGAGGTG
>CAXTSK010000359.1:0-5591 GCA_964246655.1 uncultured Pyrinomonadaceae bacterium | reverse complement strand
CCCCGGCCCGAGCGGTGTGCGACCAGCGCTAGTTGCCGGCCTGAGCGGGCGATTGCGGGAGCTTGACGCGGTTGTTCATGTCGCGGAGGGCGGCGACGTTCTTGTCGCGGAGGGCGAAGGTGGTTTTGCCGACGGAGAATTCGACGTAGGCGGCGTGCGAGAGCTTTTGGAAGACTTCGTAGGGGACGGCGAGTTCGAGCGTCTCCTTCATGTCGTCGGCGGCCCAGCCGGCGCCCACGTCCTGCGAGAGGAGGCTCATCCGGCCGAGGCGGATCGTCTCGCCATCGGCGACGACCGAGAGGTTACGCTCGTTCGGCGGGTGGCGGGTGTCCCAGTTCTTCGCCTCGAAGGTGACGAAGAGGGTCGCCTGTCGCACGTAGTCGAGCTGCTTGCCCGGGCAATGGAGCGCCGCGCGCATGGTCACGCAGAGCCCCTTGACGGCGCCCCCCGACCCGTTCGTCACCTCGCAGGTGACGTTCATGCGCTTGAGCGAGATGACGGTCTCGTGCGCGAAGCCGTCGTAGGCGGTCTCGATCTTGCCGCCGTGGTTGAGCGTGAACTGCTCGCCGGAGAGTGTGGGAGCCGGTGCGGGGCGGCGCGCGCCGTCTTGCGCGCACACGCCGGCCGCGAGCGTCGCGAGGACGCAGCAGAGCGTAAAGAACATTCTCATGACTTGAAAAATCCTAACCGGGGCGTTCGGGTCTTTTGCGCTGAGGCGCGTGCGGCGTGGGGCTGTTGCGAGGGCGACGTGGCATTTCGACGAGCCGCCGCGGGCGTCGTGTCGCCTTACAAAGATACTAGGGAGCGGCGCGCTCGGCTGTCAAGAGGAAACATTTCGGTCATGCGGCTCACTCGGGAAGAGCGTCTTCAGCCTGCCCTCGAACTCGGCGTACCTGTTCAACTGGTAGCGGCGATGTGCGTAGACGCTGAGCGCGAAGACCGCCGCGCCCAGCCCGGCGCAGGCGTTGACGGGCCACGGCGAAGCGAACCTCGCCGGCATCCCTGCGAAGACGCCCGCGAGGGCGCTGTTGATGACCGAGACCGTCCCGGCGTTCGTCACGAAGTGCTGCCACTTCGACTCCCTGGGCACGATGCCCATGTCATGCAGCGCCCCGGCCACGTCGTCGTGCGTCGAGTGGATGAAGTACGGGCCGACCTCCGGGGCCAGCTCGACGTAGTAGTGCCTGATGCGGTTGATGCCCCGCGAGTGGATCATGTTCTCGATGGCGGTCTGGATGGCGCGCTCGAAGGTGGCGAAGCCGAGGAAGAGCAGGCAGGGGAAGAGCACGAGCCCGAAGAGGAAGAACGCCTGCCCCATGCCCGACACCTGGCCGACGAAGGCGAGGGCGACCACCGCGCTCGAAACGGTGCTTAGGAAGAGGGATGTGCGGCCGTTCGCCTCGGCGACCGTGGTGGACTTCGCCGTCTGCAAGGTGAAGTGCTCGGTCGTCATGAACTGAAGAATCTGCTCCTGCGTCGCCTTGCCCTTCTCAGTCTCCACCGCGAAACACCTCCCCGCACTTCAACTTTCTGACACCCTTCAAATGCCGTAGGCCGTGAAGCCGCCGTCGATGGCGATGCACTGGCCGGTGACGTAGGAGGCGGCGGGCATGGAGAGGAAGGCGACGACCGCCGCGACCTCCCAGGGCTCGCCGATGCGGCGCATGGGCGTGCGCGAGAGGATGCGCGCGAAGCGTTCGGCGTCGTCGAGCACCGGCTCGACGAGCGGCGTGCGGATGTACCAGGGGGCGACGGCGTTGACGCGGATGCCGTCCTGCGCCCACTCGACGGCGAGGCTGCGCGTCATCTGTAAGAGCGCGGCCTTGCTCATCGCGTAGGGCGCGCCCGTCGATGTGTGCGTCAGGCCGGAGACGGAGGAGACGTTGACGACGCTCGCGCCGCCTGCCTTTTTCAGAAGCGGGTGGGCCGCGCGCGTCAGCTCGAAGGCGGAGGTGAGGTTGGTCGAGATGACGCGGTTGTACTCTTCAAACGAATACTCGACGGCGGGCTTGCGCACGTTCGTCCCGACGTTGTTGACGAGCACGTCGAGCCTGTCGAACTCTTCCAGACGGCGCAGCAACGCCCCGCGACCTTCGGCCGTCGAGAGGTCCGCGGCGACGCCATCCGCGGAAGAGCCCGCGCGCCGCCACGTCTCGACCTGCGCTTCGAGTCTCGACGCGTCGCGCGCCACCGCCAGCACGCGCGCGCCGAAGGAGAGAAACTCCTCGGCCACGGCCAGCCCGATGCCGAGCGTCGCGCCCGTCACGAGCGCCGTCCGGCCCTTGAGGCTCCAGCGCGCGGCGGCCGTCTGCGAATTCGTCTCTGACAATGTTCGTCCCTCCCCGTCGATGCGCGGGAAAGAATAAACACGAGTGGGCCGTGAGGGGAAGCCTTTATTTCCCGTCCCGCGCGAAGAGGACGAGGAAGGCGCGCTGGCCTTGCGTGGCCGTCTCGTAGACGCGCTCGGCGCGGTAGCCACGTTCGAGGATGAGCTTGAGCGGCGGGCGCGACTCGTCCCAACTCGTGTCGCGGAAGGCGGCCCAGAAGCGCTCGCCTTTGAGCGCGTCGGTGTGTGCGACGGCGACGCCTTCGAAGTCGCGCGGGAGGAAGTAGGCCGGGTCTTCCATGACGCCGGGCGCGCCCTCGACGGAGACGACGCGGAAGCGCCCCTCGCGTTCGAGCGCGAACCAGAGGTGATAGGCGACGAGGTCTTCGAAGGCGTATACGTCAGTTGAATTTGCTGCGCTTTCGACGGAGTCGCGTGCCTCGTCCCGCGCGGCCGCGGCGGCGAGCCCCTCCCACGCGCACCAGACGTGCGGGGGCTCGCGCCGCACGAGCACGAGCGCGCCTGAGAGTGCGAGCCAGCAGCAGACGAGCAGGAGCGCCGACGCTCTCCACCACACGGGTCGTAGCCGTTCGAGCGCCAGTCCCGCAAGCAGCGCGTAAGGCCCGGCCGCGACGACGAGGTGCCGCGTCCCCCAGACCGACTGCGGCAGCACGTAGCTCGCGACGAAGGCGAGCGCGATTGGCAGCAGCGTGAACGTGAGTAGAAACGCGACCGTCTGACCTTCACCTTCGTCGCCTTCAACCGTCCGCTTCATCCGCTTGAATATTAAGAAGACGACGGGCGGGACGACGAGCAGTAGCCCGAGCAACGCGCCGAAGCGCGCGAAGAGCGGGTCGGCTGAACTCTGCCGGAAGTAGAAGGGCTGGTTGAAGAGCGCGAACAGCTCGACGAGTTCGTTCGGGCCGGGTCGTCCGATCCAGCCGATGTTCTGCGCGAGCCCGCCGCCCGCACCGGCCGCGCCCGCGCACGCCACGACCCACGGCACGTACGCGACGGCGAGCCCGGCGGCCGTCAACATGAAGGGGCCGAGCCTGCGCCTCTCTCTGAAGGCGAGAAAGGCGGCTTCGCACGCGACGACGAGCCAGCCGTAGTAGTGCGTGTAGACGAGAAGTAAGTTGACGCAGAAGAGCGCGAGGAGGAGTCCGCGCGCCTTACCCGTGCGGTTGAGCAGACGCGCGAAGAGCCACAAAGAGGTGAGCGTGAGCAGCAGCAGAAGGCCGTACATCCTGACCTCCTGCGCGTACTTGACGAGGTAGCCGTTCGCCGCCGCGACGAGCAGCGCGACGTTCGTCGCGGCAGTTCCCAACTTCAGTTCGCGCGCGAGCAGCAGCAGCGGGACGACGGCCGCGACCGCCGCGACGAGGGGGAAGAGGCGGAGCCACGCGAGCGACTCGCCGCCCGCCGCCGTCCAAACTTTGAGCAGCGCGTAGAAGAGCGGCGGGTGTATCAGGTCGGCCGCGACGAAGCGCCACAGGCCGCCCCACGTGTGCCGCGCCGCGTGGACGCTGAACAACTCGTCGAACCACAGGCACGTCGCCGTCAGGCGCCACGCGCGCGCCGCGACGTAGAGCGCGACGAGCGCCGCCGTCAGTAGCACGCCCGGGTGCGCCCTGAGCCACCTTAGGTTCTGTGTGCCGGATGCACGTCGTGGAACTGCCCGGAAGTTCATGGGAAAGAGAGAGTAGACAGTAGACAGTAGGTAGAAGTGGTTACCGCCTTTTCCTACTGATTACTGTCTACTGTCTACTGCTTTTCACGGCAAAGTCTCCGGCTCGCCCGCGCCCTCGTCCGACTCTTCGTCGAGGTTCTCGCCCGAAGCCTCTTCGAGGTCGAGCGTGGCCTCGCCGAGGCGCGCGGTGAGCCAGTTGAGGAAGACTTCGGCTTCGCGCCCCTTGCTCGTCCAGCGGGCGCGGTCGAACATGGTGAGCGCCATCGCCAGCGCGTGGTGCTGGCCCGCGCGGTCGCCCGCGAACTCGAACTGGCGGTAGAGCCGGTCGATGAGCGAGACCGACTCGCCGGCCGTCTCCACGTCTTTAAAGCCGAGCTTGCCCGCGAAGAACTTCGAATAAACGTTCTGCGGATGCGCGGTCGAGGTGTAGAGGTCGAAGTAGCCCGAGTGCAGCCCCGCCTCCTGCAACACCGACCCGACGTACGAGGCGCGCGCACCCGTGATGACCGCGATGTCCTCGATCTCGCCCATCCCCGAGAGGAAGAGCGAGATGATCTGCTCCTTGCGCGAAGGTTTACTCGAAGACCTGCGCGGTCGTGGCGGCGCGGCGTCCGCACCCTTCGACTTCTTAGCCTTGCTGCTCATCTGAATCCTCCCTCCTTTTTCGCATGACGTTTGTCGCAGGGTTTGTTCGCTACTTTATCACCTCGAACTCGAAATAGATCGTCTTCCCGCGCACGACGAAGCAGAGGTACTGCTCCCAGAAGCGGCGCAGGAAGCGCAGGGAGTGATAACGGTTACAGGCGTTGACGGCCAGCTCGAAGCCGAGCGCGCGCCAGAGCTTGAGCATCGTCACGCGGATCAGTCGCGGCCGCAGGCGGACGTGGCTGTAGAAGTCGAAGTCGGGGCGGTCGCCGGTGAAGTACGCGAACGACTCGGTCGTCAGGTGGTGCTTGTGCGTCGGGTCGGTGTAGGAGGCGATGTCGGAGAAGTGCGGCGTGTCGAGGCGGATGAGGCCGCCGGGCTTCGCCACGCGGTAAAGCTCGGCCACGACCGCGAGCACGTCGTCCACGTGCTCTATCACCTGGTTGCCGACGATGAGGTCGAACTCGTCGTCGGGGAAGGGGTAGGGCACCACGTCGAGGTCGTGCAGCACGTCCGCGTCCGAGCGCGGGTTGCTGTCCATGCCGACCGCGCCCGGCGTCTTGTGCTTGCCGCAGCCGATGTCGAGTATCTTCATGCGCGCCGGGAAGTGTAGCGGGCGGGCGCGCGCGCGGACAAGCGGGCGCGCCTGATAGGTTGCGCGTTGACACGGTGCGTATTCAGTATAGAAGGGCAGCCCCGCTGGGTTCCTCGGCCCGCAAGGCCGCAGACTTTCAAAGGAGGCAGAGCATGCCCGACGACTCACAAGACCACGTCCACGTCATCGTCAGCGGTGAAAACCTGAGCGGGATCGCCCGCCGCTTCCACATCGACCTCCAGGATTTGCTCGCGGCCAACCCCGAGATCAAAAACCCCAACAACATCTTTAAGGGACAGCGGCTAAAGATTCCCTTCGCCGCCGCCCCCCTCCCC
>CAXTSK010000358.1:0-5858 GCA_964246655.1 uncultured Pyrinomonadaceae bacterium | reverse complement strand
CGCTATGGGCCATCTCCATCCACGAGGTGTTCCCCGGCCACTTCCTGCACTATCAGCACCTCCGTCAGATCGAGGGCAAGCTGCGCAAGTCCACGCTGTTCTCCTCGACCGCCTTCGTCGAGGGCTGGGCGCACTACTGCGAGCAGATGATGTTGGACGAGGGCTTCGGCGGCAACAATCCGAAGCTCAGGCTCGCGCAACTGGACGCGGCGCTGCTCCGTCTGTGCCGCTACGTCGTGGGCCTGCGCCTGCACACGATGGGGATGAACTACGAGGAGGCCGTCACGTTCTTCATGCGCGAAGGCTATCAGGCGCGCACCAACGCCGAGCGCGAGGCGCGGCGCGGGACGTTGGACCCGACCTATCTCGTCTACACGCTCGGCAAGATGGAGATACTGCGCCTGCGCGACGAGTGGAAGCGGCAACTCGGCGACTCGTTCCGCCTCGGAGACTTTCACGACCGCCTGCTCAGCTACGGCATGCCGCCCGTCAAGATTCTGCGCATGGCGATGCTCGGCGACGAAGCCTCGCGCGTGACGGCCGCGGGCACCCAAGGTTCGGCCGAAGAGGCGAAGCCCGTCGAGTTCTCTTTGCTCGCCACCGGCACCATGAGCGCGCGCGAAGGCGGGCGCACGGTCGAGCTGATAAATGATGAGGCCGCCTGGCGGCGCGCGTGGGAAGTCATCGGCGCGGGTCGGCCTCTGCCCGACGTGAGCTTCGATACGCGCGCCGTCGTCCTCGCGTATCAGGGGCAGAAGCCGACCGGCGGCTACAGCGTCGAAATCACCGACATCAAGCGGACTGGCACTGTGCTTGCAATCACCGTGAGCGAGCGGCGCCCGGCGTCCGGAAGTTTTACAACACAGGCTCTAACTTCGCCCTTCGTCGCCGTCTCGATACCGCGCCCGCCCAGCGGCGCGACTGTGCGTTTCGTGGACGAGGGCGGCGCGGGCGTCGAGCCGCGACAGGAACGTAACAAAAACGTGAGATCACACCCGCGCAGCACGCGGCGGCGCAGGGGGCGAGGTTAAACCGCGAGGCCACGACCACGCCGCACGTTTCATCTAAACAGCGTCCGGGGCGCGCACGACGACGAGCGCGGCGACGACGAAAAAGTTAAAATTCTCTTCTTCTCTCTCCAAGCGCCGTGCAGGCTTTGACAGCGAGTGTTCAGGGGGACGAAAAAAATGCCGTACGAGCGGCGCGCCCTCTGAAGTAAAATAGAAGGACGTGCCGCTCGTCGCTTTTGCGTCATGACTTTCGGCCGCGCCTTCACAGACGGAGCGATGGCCGCCGGGGAGATTAAGATGATGACTATCGGAAGAAACAGTTCGAAGGGCCTGTCGGCGCTGCTGCTGGCCTTCGCCGTGTTCCTCATGCCGCTCGCGGCTCTCGGGCAGACCCGCATCGAGATGCCGAAGAACAAGTACAGCGTCGCGCAGGACGTACAGCTCGGCCGCGAGGCCGCACAGCAGGTCGTCCAGCAGATGCCCATCCTGCGCGACAACACGGTGGACGGCTACGTCGAGTCGGTCGGCCGCCGCCTGGTCGCGGCCATCCCCGCGGAGTACCAGCACTCCGAGTTCCGCTACTCGTTCGACGTGGTGGACGCGCGCGACATCAACGCGTTCGCGCTGCCCGGCGGGCCGATGTTCGTCAACCGCGGCATGATCGAGGCGGCGCACAACGAGGGCGAGATGGCCGGCGTGATGGCGCACGAAATCTCCCACGTCGCACTCCGCCACGCCACGGCGCAGCAGACGAAAGTCACCAGCCCGAAGAACACCATCCTCGGGATCGGGGCCATCCTCGGCGGCGCCATCCTCGGCGGCCAGACCGGGGCCGCCATCGGGCAGACCATCACCCAGATACGCTTCACCAAGTACAGCCGCGAGTACGAGACGCAGGCCGACATCCTCGGCGCGCAGATCATGGCGCGCGCCGGCTACGACCCGCGCGACCTCGCCAACATGTTCCGCACCATCGCGCAGCAGGGCGGCTCGGGCGGCCCCGAGTGGCTCTCCTCCCACCCGAACCCGGGCAACCGCGAGCAGCGCATCATGCAGGAGGCGTCGATGCTCCGCGTCGAGGGCGGGCGCTCGGACACGGCCGAGTTCCGGGAGATACAGTCGCGGCTGCGCGGCTACCCGCGCGCGGCCTCGATGGAGGAGATCGCGCGCAGCGGTCAGCGCTACCCGAACCAGGGCGGCGGCCAGCAGTACCCCAACGAACAGCAGGGCGGCGTCTACGCGAACGGCGAGCGCGTGGCGTATCCTTCGACCCGCTACCAGACGCAGCGCACGAACCTCTTCAGCGTCGCCATCCCTTCGAACTGGCGTCAGCTCGGCGACCAGTCGTCGGTCTCGTACGCGCCCGAGGGCGCCTACGGCTCGCAGGGCATCACGCACGGCGTGATGTTCAGCGTCGTGCAGTCGAACTACAGTGACCTTCAGCGCGCGTCGCAGGAGATCGTGCAGGGCTTGACGCAGGGCGCGAACAACTACCTGCGCCAGCAGTCGGGCTCCACGCGCACGACCGTGGACGGCCGCGCCGCGCTCGCCACGACGCTCGTCGGGCGCTCGCCGCTCACGGGGCGCAACGAGCGCGTGACCCTCGTCACGACGACGCTCGGCAACGGCCAGGTCTTCTACATGGCCGCCGTCTCGCCGACGAACGAGTACACGACCTACCAGCGCGCGTTCAACGACATCCTGCGCTCGCTGCAACTCAACAGCCGTTACTAAGGGCTCAGTCGGCTTCGGACACGGCGGGCGGCCTTCACTTGAAAGAGTCAGGGCCGCCCTTCTACTTTCGGACGGGAGGTGGCGAACGTTGGCGCGCGGTTGGGAGAGCAAGTCGGTCGAGTCGCAGCAGGAGGAGAGCTTTCGCGAGTCCGAGCAGCGCGACTTCCCCCGAGGCGCGCGCGCGCCGCGAGCGCCGCGCCTCGCGCCAACTCTCACGCGCGCGCCCGCTCGACCAGCTTGAGCGCGCGACCGGCGCCGCCCACCGCGCCATGCTCAAGCGCACCCTCCTCGCCCTTGAGCGCGACATCGCCGAGCTGAGCTAAGAATTAAACACAGAGACACAGAGGCACAGCTTGGAGAGATATACTCCAACAAGCTGTGCCTCTGTGTCTCTGTGTTTAACTTCCTAACTCGTCACAGACATCTTCGCGCCGCACTCGGGGCAGAACTTTGGTGAGCCTTCGGGCTGGTGGCCGCAGCCGGTGCAGGTCAGTTTCGGCGGCGCGGTGGGCGTGCCGCACTCGGGGCAGAACTTGGCCTTGCCGACTTCGACGCCGCACGCCGAACAGTTCGCCGCCGCGCTCGCCGCGGCCGCGGCCTTCTGCTGCTGCGCGGGCGCGGGCGCCTTCACGGTCGAGCCCGCGCTCATGTCGATGCCCGAGACGTAGTCGGTCTGCTGCGCCTTCTCGTTGAGCTGCTGGCGCGTGGCCTCGGCCTTGGCCTGCGCGTGGGCGGAGGCAAGCTCCTCCTGGTAGTCGGGCGCGCATCCCTCGCACTGCCCGGCCGAGGCGTTCCAGCAGACCTCCGGGCAGACCCAGCGGCCGCAGCGCGAGCACTGGTGGAAGTGAGTCTTGCCCTCCTCGACCGCCTTCTGCAAAGCCTCGTCGTGCGCCTTCCCGCCGACGGCGCGCTGTATCTCGTAGGCCGAGTTGCCGGCCGAAGTCAGCCATCCGCCGAACAGGTCGCCCGCCGCGCGCAGCAGAGACCCGCCCGTCCCCGTCAGGGACGCCTGATACCGCGACATGTAACCGTTCCCGCACTTGTCGCAGTAGAACTTGAACTGATAGCCCTTGTCCGTCGAAAGGTCGTCGTAATTGTTGACGAACTGAATCATCCCCATCGGCTAAACCTCCGGAAGTGGTGGCGCGTGCAAAGTGATTGATGACGAGTTAAAGAACCGGCGGGCGGCGTCCCGATTGACCGCGCCGGAAAAGATATCAGTTAGTAATTCTCTTGTCACTCGCTACTCGTCGCCGTTTCTGTTCTTCGCCTCCTGCCACAGCTCTTCCATCTCTTCAATCGTGGCGCGGCCAAGTTCGCGGCCGCGCTCTTTGAGGCCGCGCTCGATGTGGCGGAAGCGGCGGCGGAATTTGCGGTTGGTGAGTTTGAGGGCGGCCTCGGGCTCGGCGTCGAGGTGGCGTGCGATGTTGGTGACGGCGAAGAGAAGGTCGCCGACCTCTTCGCGCACATGCTGCGCGGCGGACTCTGGCTCGGCGCCCGGCTCGCGTGAGAGGCGGATGGCCTCGCGCAGCTCTTCGACCTCTTCGTGGAGCTTGTCGAAGATTTCGTCCACGTCGCGCCAGTCGAAGCCGACGCGCGCGGCCTTCGTCGTCAACTGGTGCGCCTCCATCAGCGCGGGCGCTTTGGAGGAGACGCCGTCGAGGAGCGACGCGTCCTCCGCAACATTCTTGCCCGCGGCGCGCTTCTCCTCGGCCTTCAAAGCCTCCCAGTTCCGCAGCAGCTCCTCGTTGTCGCGCACCACAACGTCCCCGAAGACGTGCGGGTGGCGGCGCACCATCTTGGCGTGTATCTGGCCGGTCACGTCGTCGATGCTGAACTCGCCGCGCTCCGAAGCGACCTGTGCGTAGAAGACGATCTGGAAGAGCAAGTCGCCCAACTCCTCGCAGAGGTTCGCGGGCCGCCCCTGTCGCGCCTCCTCGACCGCCTCGAAAGCCTCGTAAGCCTCTTCGAGCAGCATCGGCGCGAGCGTGGCGTAGGTCTGCTCACGATCCCACGGGCAGCCCTCGGGCGAGCGCAGGCGCGCCATCAGCGCGACCAGGTCTTGGAAGTTTGCAGGCATGTTTGCTTCCTTGAACTTTAAAAGTTGAAACGGGATTATGACAGAGATGCAGCAGTTCCGCCCCTCGTCCTTAACCCCTTCGCCTATCTACCGCGGGCGGATAGCGCCGTCGCCGACGGGCTACCTGCACCTCGGGCACGCGCGCACGTTCTGGGTGGCGCACGAGCGTGCGCGCGCGGCGGGCGGGGTGCTGGTGCTGCGCGACGAGGACTTAGATCCTGCGCGTTCGCGCGCGGAGTTCGCCGCCGCAATGTTGGAGGACTTGCGTTGGCTGGGGGTCGAATGGCAGGAGGGGCCGGACGTGGGCGGGCCGCACGAACCTTACGCGCAGAGCGCGCGGCGTTGGCTCTACCTCGAAGCGTGGTCGCGGCTGGTCAGGTACGGGCACGTCTACCCCTGCACGTGCTCGCGCAAAGACATCGCGCGCGCGGCCTCGGCCCCACATGAAGGGCAGACGCGGCCGGCGCAGGACGACGAGCCGCACTACCCGGGCACCTGCCGCCCGCGCCCCGGACTCCCGACGCGCGAGAAGGCGGCGCCCGCCGGACTCAACTGGCGCTTCCGCGTGCCCGACGGCGAGGAGGTCGTCTTCGAAGATTTGAAGCAGGGGCGGCAGGGCTTCGTCGCCGGGCGCGACTTCGGCGACTTCGTCGTCTGGCGCCGCGACGACGTGCCCGCGTATCAACTCGCCGTCGTCGTTGACGACGCGCTGATGAGGATCACGGAAGTCGTCCGCGGCGCGGACTTGCTCAAGTCAACCGCGCGGCAAATACTTCTCCAACGCGCGCTCGGCTTCAGGACGCCCGCCTACTTCCACTGCGACCTCCTGACGGATGAGCGCGGCGAGCGACTCGCCAAGCGTCACGAGTCGCTCTCACTCCGCGCCCTGCGCGCCGCGGGCGTCACACCCGAAGAGGTGCGCGCCATAGGCAGTAGGCAGTAGGCAGTAGGCAGATGGCAGTTAAGAGCACTGCTGTCAAAACCTTCGGATTGATTCTTCAACTCACTCAACGTGGAGCGGCTGCCTACTGCCG
>CAXTSK010000357.1:5487-5860 GCA_964246655.1 uncultured Pyrinomonadaceae bacterium | reverse complement strand
GGTGGTGATCCTCTCGTTGGCGGCGGTCGCCGGGGCCGCACTCTCCGAAGCGGCGGGCGACTTCGCGCGCGCGCTCGGCCTCGCGCCGGTCGCACTCTTAGAGCCCGAATCAGAATTGCCACAGAGACACAGAGACGCAGAGGTTTTAAAGATTTGAAATTTGAAATTTGAAATTGTTTTTGACCTTCGTGCCTCCGTGGCTAAACAGAGGTTGAGGGAGGAAGCACCGATGTCGAATCAGCCGGGGGCCGCGTACCCGAACGTTTCGCGCGTCGAGCTGGAACGCCTGCTCGCGATCAACTCGCCCGACCCGCACGCGCTGCGCGGTGCGCACCCCACGGCGACGCCCCAACGCCGAGCGCGTCGAGGTCAT
>CAXTSK010000357.1:0-5477 GCA_964246655.1 uncultured Pyrinomonadaceae bacterium | reverse complement strand
CGGCGGGGGGCGTCGCCGTGCGCGCCTTCCGCCCCAACGCCGAGCGCGTCGAGGTCATTATCGACGGCGAGTCGCCGCGCGAGATGTCGCGCACGCATCCGGCGGGCCTCTTCGAAATTTTTTTGGAAGGCCGGACGGGACTCTTCCCCTATCAGCTCCGCACGTACTACCCCGGCGGCGGCGTCTTCACGCACCACGACCCGTATGCCTTCATGCCGACGCTCGGCAGCTTCGACGAGCACCTCTTCGGCGAGGGGCGGCACTGGCACCTGTATGACAAGCTCGGGGCACACGTGCGCGACCTCGGGGGCGTGCGCGGCGTCTCGTTCGCCGTGTGGGCGCCGAACACGGACGGCGTGAGCGTCGTCGGCGACTTCAACAGTTGGGACGGGCGGCTCCACCAGATGCGTCGCCTGGGCGCCTCGGGCATCTGGGAGATTTTCATCCCCGACCTCGGCCCCGGCGCGGTCTACAAGTACGAGCTGCACCGGCGCGGCGGACTCCCCTTCCTCAAGGCAGACCCCTACGCGCTCTTCGCCGAAGTCCCGCCCGAGACCTCCTCCGTCGTCTTCGGGCCATCGTACCAATTCACGGACGACGCCTGGCTCGAACGACGCGCGAAGGTTGACTACTTCAGGTCGCCGCTCAGCATTTACGAGGTTCACCTCGGCTCGTGGCGGCGCATCCCCGAGGAGGGCAACCGCTCGCTCACCTACCGCGAGACGGCGCCCGTGCTCGCCGAATACTGCGAGCGGCTCGGCTTCACGCACGTCGAGTTCCTGCCCTTGAAGGGCTACCCCTTCGCGGGCTCGTGGGGCTACCAGGTGGCGAACTACTACGCGCCGACCGCGCGCTTCGGCAACCCCGACGACTTTCGCTTTCTGGTTGACTACTTACACAACCGCGGCATCGGCGTCATCATGGACTGGGTGCCCGCGCACTTCCCGAAGGACGCCTGGGCTCTGGCGCGCTTCGACGGGACGGCGCTGTATGAACACGAAGACCCGCGCCTCGGCGAGCATCCCGAGTGGGGCACGCTCATCTTCAACTACGGCCGCAACGAGGTCAGGAACTTCCTCATCGCCAACGCCCTCTTCTGGCTGAAGGAGTGTCACGTGGACGGGCTGCGCGTGGACGCCGTCGCTTCGATGCTCTACCTCGACTACGCGCGCGAGGCGGGCCAGTCGGCGACGAACAAGTACGGCGGGCGCGAGAACCTCGAAGCCGTCACTTTCGTCCGCGAGCTGAACGACGCCGTCCACGCCGAAGTGCCCGGCGTGATGATGATCGCCGAAGAGTCAACCTCGTGGCCGCTCGTCACGAAGGGCACGGATCAGGGCGGGCTTGGCTTCGACTTCAAGTGGAACATGGGCTGGATGCACGACACGCTCAAGTACTTCGAGCGCGACCCCATCGCCCGCCGCTACTTCCACAACAACCTCACCTTCGGCTTCACCTACGCGTGGAGCGAGAACTTCATCCTCCCCTTCTCGCACGACGAGGTCGTGCACATGAAGGGCTCGATGCTCAACAAGATGTTCGGCGGGCGCGAGTGGAAGTTCCCCAACCTGCGCGCGCTCTACGGCTACATGTGGGCGCACCCGGGCAAGAAGCTGCTCTTCATGGGCGGCGAGATCGCGCAGTGGCGCGAGTGGAGCGAGGAGCGCAGCCTCGACTGGCACCTGCTCGAAGACGACCAGCACCGCGGGATCAGCACGCTCGTCCGCGACCTCAACCGACTGGTCAAGGAGCACGCCGCGCTCCACCAGTTGGACGTTGAGCCGCGCGGCTTCCAGTGGATTGATGTCAACAACCACCTTGAGAACGTCGTCGCCTTCATGCGCCACTCGGCCGCGGGCGAGAAGGTCGTCTGCGTCCCCAACTCCTCGCCCGCGCCGCGGCCCGGCTACCGCTTCGGCCTGCCCGAGCCCGGCACCTACCGCCTCATCCTCAACACCGACTCGTCCTACTACTCCGGCGGCGACCGCCTCCACATCGACTGCGTCGAGACCGACGAGCAGCCCTGGCACGGCCTCCCCTACTCGGCGGTTGTAGACCTCCCGCCGCTCACCACGCTCCTCTTCGAGTCGCCCCAAAAGACTCCCGACGGCGCCGCAGACCCCGACGCCTGCGCCGCGCCCGACCCCGCCCCGCCCGTCCCCGTTGACACCGGCGCGCCCACGCCCTTGAGTCAGGAGACTCAGGCGACGAAAGCAACGAAGTCGAGGAAGCGCGCGACTTCGAAGAAGAAGACCGCGCCCGCCAAAGGCGCCGAGTCAGAAGTGAAGAAGGCTCCGCGCAAAGCCGCGAAGCCGAGCCGGCGCAAGCAGGCCGAAGAAGAATCGAGCGGTGAATAGAGGCGCGCGAAAAACCAAAGGGTCTCGTTCCGACAGCGGCCTTCTCATCATCGGCCACCGCGGCGCCTCCGCGCACGCGCCCGAGAACACGCACGCCGCCTTCACGCAAGCCTTCGACGACGGCGCGGACGGCATCGAGTTCGACGTGCGCCTCGCGCGCGACGGCGTGCCCGTCGTCATCCACGACGCGACGCTCGACCGCACGGCGCTCATCGCCGGCGAGGTCGAGGCGCTGGACTCCGCGGCGCTGGCGGAATGCCGCGTCGGCCAGTGGTTCAACCAGCGCCGCTTCAACCGCACCCTCCCCCGCTTCGCGGACGAGCGTATCCCGACACTGGCGCAGATGTACGCTCGTTACGGCTCGGAAGTGCTCTACGCCGAGATGAAGTGTGAGGACGCGGCGCGGCGCGCGGAGCTGGCGCGCGCGGTAGTCGAAATGACGCTCGACTACGGCATCGCCGACCGCGTCGTCGTCAAGAGCTTCGCGCTCGACTCGCTGCACGAGGTCAAGCGGCTCGCCCCGGAGATACGAACCGCCGCCCTCTTCGGGCGTAGCTGGCCGCGCCCGTTCGTGCCCGCGTCAAAGATCATCGCCGAGGCCGAAGCCTGCGGCGCTGATGAAATCTCGCTCCACCACTCGCTCCTACGCGCCACGACGGTCGAGCAGGCCCGCCTGCGCGGCTTCGAGGTTCTGACGTGGACCGTGAACACGCCCGCGTGGCTGCGACGCGCGCTGGCCCTGAAGCTGCGGGCGGTCTTCACCGACTACCCGACCCGCCTGCGCGCCGAGTTCGCGCGCCTCCGCGCGCTCGACTCGGCCGCGCGCCTAAAAGGATGAGCCCCGCCGAGCAGTCACAGGACAGAATCTTCACACGCCCGCCGCACTTCTCCGTCCACCTCCGCGCCGGGCGCCACCTGCGTTGGTCGGGCGGCGCGCGCGCCGACTATGCCGCGCTGCTCGTGCTCGGCGGGAGCATGAGCTGGCAGGCCGCCGCTTCAAGCTCGGAGGCGGCCGACGAAGCTTCACCCTCGGAAGGCGACTTCGAATCCGGCGCGCTTGAAGAGTCCGCCGCACTGCTGGCCGCGCCCGGCGACGACGTGAGCGCCACGTCTGCGGGCGCCGCCGAGTACGTCCTCCTCCAACTTTCTCCCCTCTTCGTCACCGACTGCGCCGCGCGTGCCGGGCTCGCACGCGCCGACATGGTCGTTACCTTCCGCGAGCGCGCCGTCAGGGGCGACGCGAGGCTCGCGAGGCTCGCCCGCGACCTCGCCGAGGAGCTGCGCGAGGAGGCGGCCGGGCAGGAGCTTGTCGTCGGCGCGCTCGTCGAGCAGGCGCTCGTCCAAATGCTCCGCCGCTATGCGAACCTGCGCCGCTCGGCGCACCTCGAACTCTCGCGCGCCGGGCTGGTTGACCGCCGCATCCGCCTCGCCGTCGAGCTGATGCACGCGCACATGCACCGCGACCTCGCGCTCGAAGAGATCGCCGCGGCCGCGCACCTCTCGCCCTTCCACTTCGCGCGCCTCTTCAAGAAGCTGACGGGCGCGACGCCCCACGCCTACCTCGCCGGGTTGCGCGCCGCCCGCGCCCGGGCGCTGCTCGCCGAGACCGACCTCCCCGTCACAGAGGTCGGCGCGCGCGTCGGCTACATGAGTTCCAGCCACTTCGCCCACGCCTTCCGCCAGGCCACCGGCCTCTCCCCGCGCGCCTACCGCAAGGCGCTGGTGCGCGGCTGATTTTTTCTGCAAGAGTCTTCCCCGCCTCCCGTTCAACCCGCAGAAAGCTTCGGCCGGGTGCGCGGCCGTTAACAGTTTCGGAGGAGAGGAAGACCGACATGAAGCGTTTCTTTTTGAGATTCCCGTCCGCCCTTTTGACCTTCGCCCTCGGCCTCGGCATGGTCACCGCGCTCGCTAACACTTACCAGCCCGAGCCGCACGAGCCGGTCGTCAAGGAGCCCGCAAACGCGGAGAAGACACTTGAAATGGTCTTCGTCCTCGACACCACGGGGTCGATGGGCGGGCTCATCGACGGCGCGAAGCAGCGCATCTGGGGCATCGTCAACGAGGTGATGCAGACGCCCGCACACCCCAACGTCCGCGTCGGCCTCGTCGCCTACCGCGACCACGGCGACGCCTACGTCACGCAGGTCTTGCCGCTCACCAACGACCTCGACAAGGTCTACACCACGCTGATGGAGTACCGCGCCGACGGCGGCGGCGACGGCCCCGAGGACGTGCGCCGGGCGCTCGCCGACGGCGTCCGCAAGGCCGGCTGGTCGAAGCCCCAGTCGAACACCGCGCAGATCGTCTTCCTCGTCGGCGACGCCCCGCCGCACGACGACTACGCGCAGGAGCCCGACACGCTCGACACGGCGGCCGAGGCGATCAAGGCCGGCATGGTCGTCAACACCATCCAGTGCGGCGCCGACGACACGACCCGCCAGGTCTGGCAGCAGATCGCGCGCCGCGGCGAGGGCCAGTTCTTCGCCATCGCGCAGAACGGCGGCGTCGAGACCATCGCCACGCCCTACGACTCGCGCCTCTCGGAGCTGGGCGGCAAGCTCGGCTCTACTTACCTGGCCTACGGCGGCGGCGCGGGCGCGGACGGCGAGCGTTACCGCCTCAACGCGGCGGCCTCGGCGGCGAAGACCGAATCGGCCGTCGCCAACTCGGCCCCCGCAGTGGCGCAGGCCGACCGCGCCGTCAACAAGGCGCTCAACCGCGATGCCTACGTCGGCGACCTCCTCCAGTCCATCGAGAACAACTCGGTCAAGCTCGACGACGTGAAGGCCGAAGACCTGCCCGCCGACTTGCAAAAGCTCTCGGCCGACGAGCGCAAGCAGGAGGTCGAGCGCCGCCTCGCCGAGCGGCAGAAGATTCGCGACGAGATCGTCTCGCTCAAGAAGCAGCGCGACGGCTACATCGCCGCCGAGCGCAAAAAGCACTCCGGCGCTCAGACCGGCTTCGACGCCGCCGTCGCCTCCGCGCTGAAAGAGCAATTAGCACGTAAAGGGATTAAGTAGGCAGATGGCAGCAGGCAATTCCTTCGTGATTGTTGAGAGTAACTGAGTAACTGATGTTACGCAGAGCAGAAGCCCTTGCTAAACTTGACCGATGAGCAAG
>CAXTSK010000356.1:0-5878 GCA_964246655.1 uncultured Pyrinomonadaceae bacterium | reverse complement strand
CCCTTCGCCGGCGTGCTGGAGAGTTTCGGCGACGCGCAGATGCGGATGCGCAACGAGAAGCGCATCGAGGACGCCAAGCGCGGCAGCGCGCCCGAGACCGACCGCCTCAAGACCGAGGCCCGCGCCGACGACGCCCTCATCGCCGCCCGCCACCGCGGCAAGACCGCGCGCTACGTCTTCTCCTACAAGGCCGCGCTTCGCAACAACAGTCCCAGGGCGGTGCGCGAGATCGACTGGGACTACGTCTTCTTCGACGCGGCGACGGGCCAGGAGGTCGGCCGCCACCAGTTCACCAGCGAGGGCAAGCCCGCCCCCGGCACCCTCCGCGAGTCGGCTTCCTCATCACCGCCCCGCCCTCGAAGACCATCAGCGTCCAATCGCTCAACGACAAGGAGCGCCACGGCATCACGGGCCAGGTCGTCGTCGTCCGCGTCCTCTATGAAGACGGCACCGAGTGGCGCAGGCAGTAAGACCCGACGCGCTTGACCGCGCCCGTGCGCGGTGTTAGCGTGTCTCACCTCATCGGCTGTGAGCTATTTTATGTTTGCTTTTAGCTTTCTGTCTTTAGCTAAAAGCCAACAGCTAATAGCTCACAGCTTCAGATCTTTTCAGTTCAAGTTTCATCGCTGTTCCGGCCCACACGTTGGGCCGGCCGTCGCAGGTTCAAAGGGAAGTCGGGTGCAAAGCCCGCACGGTTCCCGCCACTGTGTACCGGCGATTCGTTCCGCACCCTCTTCTGCAAGCCAGAGGTCACTCGAACAATTCGGGGAAGGCCAAACGGGGGCGGCGCGTCCGAGCCGGGAGTCAGGAAACCTTGCCTGTTTGATAGTGAGCGGTGAGCAGTGAGCAGCGAGCAGTGGTTGAGCCAAAGCGCATCATGCGTCTTAACTCAACCACTGCTCACCGCTCACCGCTTGCCGCTCACTCCATTGATGGAGGCGACCGCTCAAGCGCCCCGGGAAAGGGCGAGTGGCGTCGGGCATGAATCGCGGGCGCGTTGAGGTCGGACGTTCGAGTCAATCGGGCGGCGCCAGATGCACAGGCCGGGCGGATTTCTTGCGAGGCTCAACGGGCAA
Source organism: uncultured Pyrinomonadaceae bacterium (assembly GCA_964246655.1). Taxonomy (GTDB): domain Bacteria; phylum Acidobacteriota; class Blastocatellia; order Pyrinomonadales; family Pyrinomonadaceae; genus QHXN01. Next base: position 4,802 of record CAXTSK010000356.1, on the reverse strand, counting down.
GCCCTCGGTCTTCCAATCGTAACACCTCGGGCTTTTCCTTTTGCCGGGCCGTGGACTCTTTCCGCCAACCGGGTCAACCCGGCCGAACCGCTTTCTCTCTCCCGCGGCGCGTGCGTCCGCGCCTCTGCACGCCGCGAGAGGAGTTTTCGAAATGAGGAGAGAGATTTTGAACCGCACGTTTGTCATCGTCGGCGCGCTGCTGCTCGCGGCCTGCCTGCCCGCCTTCGCACAGGCACAACAGCAAGGGGCCACCCTTTCAGGCCACGTCACTGACCCGCAGAACGCGGGCCTGCCCGGCGCCAGCGTCACGCTCCACGAGCGCGCGCGCACGCAAGTCAGACTCTCGACCGCGACGGACGCCTCGGGCGCTTACCGCTTCGAGCGCCTCGCTCCGGGCGAGTACATCCTGGAGACGGAGGCGCGCGGCTTCGCGCCCGGCGCGGCGCAGGTCGTCACACTCGCGCGCGCCGCGGCCGCGACGCTCGACGTGCGTCTCGAAGTTGCGGGCGTCGCGGCCGAGGTCGTCGTCACGGCCACCGACACGCCGCAGACCGTCGATGAGGTCTCCAAGGCCGTCACCTCCGTCACGCGCCGCGAGATGGAGGAGCGCGACGAAGCGACCGTCACGGACGCTTTGACGACCGTGCCGGGCCTGCGCGTGCAGCAGCTCGGCGGCCCCGGCTCGCTCGTCTCCGTCAAGACGCGCGGCCTGCGTAACCAGGACACGTCCGTCCTCATCGACGGCCTGCGCTTCCGCGACCCTGCCGCGCCCGAGGCCGACGCCACGAGCTTTCTCTCCGACATTCAAGTCACCGACGCCGGACGCGTCGAAATCCTGCGCGGCTCCGGCTCCTCGCTCTACGGCACGAACGCGGCGGGCGGCGTCGTCAACGTCGTCACCGACGAGGGCGGCGGCCCCTTCCGCGGACAGCTCTTCGCCGAAGGCGGCGGCTTAGGCTTCGCCCGTGGCCGCGCGCAATTCTCCGGCTCGGCGGGCGAGGCCGAGCGTCTCGTCTGGAGCGCGGGCGTCTCGCACCTCAACGTCTCGAAGGGCGTTGACGGCGACGACGCGGCGCGCTCGACCAACGCGCAGGGACGCGCGCTCGTCCGCCTGACGCCGACTGCTACTCTGTCGGCGCGCGTCTACGCCTCCGACTCCTTCGCGCAGCTCAACGAAGAGCCGCAGGCCGTCGGCACGCTCCCCGCGACCGGCATCGTTGACGCACGACCCGTCTCGCGCGAAGAGCTGCGACGTTACGAACGGGGCACGCCTTTAAGTCAAATCAACTTGAGCGGAGCGACCTTCCTGCCCGCGGCCAACGACCCTGACTTCTCGCGCGCGGCGCGCTTCTTCTCCGGCGCCGTGACCTTCGCGCAGCGCACGTCCGAAGCGTTCGGCTACTCCGTCACCTACCACGGCCTCTCGACGCACCGATCACTCAACGAAGGCCCCGGCGTCCCCGGCGACCCGGCCGACTTCTTCTTCGAGCCGCGGGGCTCGACCGTCAACGACTTCGACGGAACAGTCCACACGCTCAACGCGCGCACCGACTTCCGCCTCGGCAAACATAACCTCTTCAACGCCGGCTACGAGTTCGAGCGCGAGACCTTCTCGACGCGCTTCGCCGACGTGACGCCCGCCGGCAACTCCTCGGCCGATGTGGACGAGCGCAGCCACACCTTCTTCGTGCAAGACCAGCTGCGCTTCCTCGACGAGCGGCTCCAACTCTCGGCCGCCTTCCGCGCGCAGACGTTCTCCTTAGGCACGCCGCGCTTCACGCCCGCGGCGGGCGCGCCCTACGCCGGGCTCACGTTCGACTCGCCGCCGAACGCGTACACGGGCGACGGCTCAATCGCCTATCTCTTTCGGTCAACTAACACGAAGCTGCGCGGGCACGTCGGCAACGGCTACCGCAAGCCATCGCTCTACGAGCGCTTCGGAACTTTCTTCGACTCCTTCTTCGGCTTCAGCGCGCTCGGCGACCCGCGGCTCGCGCCCGAGCGCTCCATCTCCTTCGACGCCGGAATTGACCAGACGCTCGCCGCGAACCGTGTGCGCCTGTCGGCCACATACTTCTACACGCGCCTGCAAGAGGTCGTCGGCTTCGGCAACACGCCGAACGACCCCTTCGGCCGCTTCAGCGGCTACCTCAACACGGGCGGCGGTCTCTCGCGCGGCGCGGAGTTGAGCGGCGAGTTCGCGCCCGCGCGCTGGCTCGACCTCTTCGCCTCCTACACGTTCGTCAACAGCGACCTGCGCCGCCCCGCGGTCGCGGGCGTGCTCCGCGCGTTCGCGATTCCTGAACACCAGTTCACGCTCGTCGCCAACGCGCGCTTCGGCTCGCGCGTCGCGGTCAACTTCGACCTCGTCGCCTCGACCGACTACCTCGCGCCGATCTTCGACCCAAGCACGTTCACGAACCGCGCCTTCCGCTTCGACGGCATCCGCAAGGGCGACCTGACGGCGAGCTACACGCTCCCGCTCTCCGACACGCGCCGCCTGCGCCTGTTCGGCAAGGTCGAGAACGTCTTCGACCGCGACTACTACGAGAACGGCTTCCGCACGCCCGGCATCAACGGCCGCGCGGGCGCCGCACTCAACTTTTAAGATGGCCGACGTTGAGACGTTGAAAGTGAAGCAGCCGCTCGTCGAGGGTGTTGACTTCTACCGCGAGGGCGCGTACGTCGTCTTCACGGCAGCCTACCACCTGCGCCGCGGCTTCTGCTGCGAGAGCGGCTGCCGACACTGCCCGTACGGCTTGAAGTCGAGTCCCGGCGAATTTCTTGAAGGAGTTCGGGAACGAAATGAAGAGTAACTCGGTCGTGCTATTCGTCGCGGCGGTGCTGGCGCTGGCGCTCGTCGTGGGCTGCGGGAACACGGGGCCGGTCGTGCCGTCCTCGTCGTCGGGCAAGCCCGCGCGCATCATCTCGCTGACGCCGAGCACGACGGAGATACTCTACGGCGTCGGCGCGTTCGACCGCGTGGTCGCCGTCTCCGACTACTGCACTTACCCCGACGGGGTGAGCAAGCTCCCGCGCGTCGGCGGCTGGAACAACCCGAACATGGAGCAGATCGCGTCGTTGCGCCCCGACCTCGTCGTCTTCTCCGACGCGCAGGCGCAGTTCGTCAAAGACAAGGTCGAGGCCGCCGGCATCAAGACGCTCTCCGTCCCCAGCCAGACGCTCGAAGACGCTTACAAGTCCATCGAAATGGTCGGCCAGGCCACCGGTGAAGAGGAGGCCGCGCGGAAGCTCCTCGAACAGACGCGCGCGAGCGTCGAGACCGTGCGGCTCATGACCGAGCGCCTGCCCAAACGCCGCGTCCTCTGCGTCGTGGATCGCGTGCCCGGCACGCTGCGCGACCTCTACACGGCGGGCGGCGACAGCTTCATCGCGCAGCTCATCCGCGTCGCGGGCGGCGACCCCGTCTCGCCGCCTTCGCGCGCGGGCTGGGGCAAGATACAGAAGGAGGCCGTCGTCGCGCTCGACCCCGACGTGGTGCTCGACCTGATGATGCACAAGGAGGCGTCCGGCAATTTCGACGAAGACACGCTTGCCGTCTGGAAAGAGCTGCCGACGTTGCGCGCCGTCCGCGAGGGTCGCGTCCATCCCGTCCGCGACGAGACGGTGCTCCACCCCTCCCAGCTCGTCGGCGACTCCGCGCGCAGGTTCGCCGAACTCATCCACCCAGAGGCGTTCGAGAAGAAGTGATGAGCGACGACGTTACTTTAATCGAAGGGCGCGGGCTGAGGTTCGCGTACGCTAGGGGGACGCTGGAGGTCGTGCGCGGGGCGACGGTCAGGGTCGGGCGCGGTCGTCTGTCGGCGCTCGTCGGGGCGAACGGGTCGGGTAAATCAACGCTGGTACGTCTGCTCGCGGGCCTGCTCAAGCCTTCGGCGGGCGAGGTCATCTTGGGCGGCGTGCCGCTCGCGCGCGTGGGGGCGAGGGAGCGCGCGCGGCGCGTGGCGTACGTGCCGCAGGGCGTCTCGACCGTCTTCCCCTTCACCGCGCTCGAAGTGGTCCTGACGGGGCGGAGCCCTTACACGACGCGCTTCCGTTTTGAGAACGCCGCCGACCTCGACGCGGCGCACGCGGCGCTGGCGGCCGTGGACGCCGCGCACCTCGCGGCGCGACCTGTCACAGAGCTATCGGGCGGCGAGCGACAACTGGTCGCGCTCGCGCGCGCGCTGGCGCAGGAGCCCGAGTGTCTTCTGCTCGACGAGCCTTCGGCGGCGCTCGACCTCAAGCACCGCGCCGGCCTCATCCGCCACCTCCGCCGCCTGCGCGACGAAGGAGGGATGACCGCGCTCGTCGTCACGCACGACCTGACGCTCTTAGACCCGGACTTCGACCACGTCTATGCCATACGCCTCGGCGAAGTCGCGGCCGAAGGCGCGCCCGCGGACGTGCTCCGCGACGATGTGCTCGCGGTCGTTTACGGCGACGAGCACGTACGCCCGCGCCGTGCCTTCGGCCGCACGTTCGTCTGGTCGGAAGTGTAGGGATTGCGGATTGCGGAATTCGGATTGCGGATTTAAGTTAAGGATGTCATCCGAAGTAACCAAGTCGAAAGGCGCCGAGTCATCTTTGGCTCGCGAATCCGCAATCCGCAATCCGCAATCCGCAATCACCGGGGTGCGCCTGCGCCGCGCGCTGCTCTGGCTGTCGCTCGTGCTTCTCGTCTCGACGCTGCTGGCGCTGTGGGTCGGCTACCAGCGGCTCGACCTCTTCGCCTTGCGGACGGACGAGCGGGCGCGGCTCATCTTCTTCGGCCTACGCCTGCCGCGCGTGTTGATGGCGGG
>CAXTSK010000355.1:0-5885 GCA_964246655.1 uncultured Pyrinomonadaceae bacterium | reverse complement strand
TTGCAAACCCTGCTTGCTCAAGGTGACGGCCAGCAGCTTCATCAAGGCTTCGCGCTGCGCGACGTTCAGGTCGCCCACGCGCACCCCGTTGCGCGGAACCATGCCGACGGGGAAGTTCGACCAAACAATCTTATGCTCGTCGTCAAAAGGCAGACTGACTTTGGCGCGACCGGCCGCGTCGAGCGTCGCCAGAAAAGCTTTGGCCGCTGCGACGGTCTTCCCCGTAGTATCACTCTCTTTCGCAGGCTCGGCGCGCTGCGCGGGCGCGGGCGTCGTGTTGATTCTTTTCTGCTGCTTCGCCGCCAGCAACACCCAACCGGCGGAAAGCAGCACCAGTAAACTCAAACCCGTGATGACGAACTTTCTTTTCATTGAAACCCCTTTTATTAGACCTCTCCCGCAAACCGCGACACAATCGCGGAGTCAGCTTTACGTTAGGAGTCTTGGCGATAGGCGCAATGTTGCTTTCGCCCGAATCAACATGTCAAGGTTGTGTCTCTAATACTTCATAGAAAACCGGCCCGGGTTCTGAGTTCGCATGCGTTTCGTGTATAAGTTTCGGGGTCAGACTCTTCCGGGCGGTCCCAGAAAAATGAAACAGAGATGGAGGTCGTTTATCGCGGCGGTCGCCGCGGCGGGCCTGTTGACCTTCGCGGTCGCGGCGCCGGCTCAGTCCGTGGGCGACGAACTCGAACGCGGTTTCGCAGACCCGCCGGACGCGGCGAGGCCGAGAACGTGGTGGCACTGGACGGGCAGCAACGTCACGCTCGAAGGCATTACCAAAGACCTTGAGTGGATGAAGAGGGCAGGGCTCGGCGGTTTCCAACTGGCCGACGTGAACGCGGGCGGGGGCCAGAGCGTCGAGAAGAAGATCGTGTTCGGGACGCCCGAGTGGCTCGCGGCCGTCCGCCACGCGGCCGCCGAGGCCGACCGGCTCGGTCTTGAAATGACCGTCTTCAGTTCCGCGGGCTGGAGCGAGACCGGCGGCACCTGGGTCAAGCCCGAGCAGGCGATGAAGAAACTCGTCTGGAGCGAAACTTCAGTCGAAGGCCCGAACCATTTCAAGGGTCAGCTCCCGCAACCGCCTTCGAACAACGGCCCTATCCGAAACCTTGTGCCGGGGAACCCACGACCCGGCGCCACGCCGCCGCGCGACCCGACACACTACGGCGACAGCGCGGTCGTCGCCTACCGCACCCCGCCCGACGAAGTCGAAGTGGCGGAACTCAAACCGAAGGTGACTACGTCAGCCGGGTCTTCGGGGGCGCTCGACGCTGCGCCGCTGTTGGACGACGACCTCAACACGGCGCTCACGATACCTGCCCCGGAGGGCGGCGGCGCGGCGTGGGTGCAGTTCGAGTTTGCGCGTCCCTTTACGGCGCGCGCCGTCTCGCTCGCGGGGCGCGGCGGGATACCCGTGGGCCGTGTGCTGGCAAGTGACGACGGCTCGGACTTCAGAACGCTCGTGACGCTGCCCGGCGCGCAACTCTATCGCGGCGGCCTGGTGCGCACGTTCGCGTTCCCCGAAACGAGCGCGCGCGTCTACCGCATAGAGATGACCGGCGCGCCACTCAGACCCGCGGAGGTGATGAGTCAGGCGCAGCCGCAGCCCGCGCGCGAGTACACGCTGGCGGAGGCGTTGCTGCATTCCGGCGCGCGCGTCCACCGTTGGGAGGAGAAGGCGGGCTTCAGCTTCCTCTTCGAGTATGAGTCGGTGCCGACGCCGCCCGTGCCCGCCGACTCGTCCATACAGAGCGCGGGCGTCATCGACCTGACATCGAAGTTGGCCACGGACGGCACGCTCGATTGGGAGGTGCCGCCGGGCCGTTGGACGGTGCTGCGCTTCGGCTATTCGTTGACCGGCGCGAAGAACCGGCCGGCCGTGCCCGCCGCGCTCGGCTACGAGGTGGACAAGCTCAGCCGCAAGCATCTGGAAGAGTACCTGCGCGGTTACACCGACCCGCTCGCGAGCGCGCTCGGCCCTCTGTACGGCAAGAGCCTGCGCTACGTTTTGCTCGACAGTTGGGAGGCGGGCATGCAGAACTGGACGGAGGAGATGCTCGGCGAGTTCAGACGACGCCGCGGCTACGACCCCGTCCCTTATCTGCCCGCGCTCGCGGGCCGCGTCGTCGGGAGCGCGGAGGTGAGCGACCGTTTCCTGTGGGACTTCCGCCGCACGCTCGCGGACATGTTCGCCGAGAACCACTACGGCGCGGCGACGGAGTTCTTACGCCGGCAAGGCATCGGCACTTACAGCGAAGCGGCGGGCGTCTCGCTTGAGATACCCGAGGACACGCTGCTCAACAAGAAGCAGGTCAACATCCCGATGGGCGAGTTCTGGATGCGCGACCTGCACCCGCCGTCGATGTACTACGTGGACGTGCGCGGCGCCGCTTCGGCCGCGCACGTCTACGGCAAGAACATAGTCGCGGCCGAGTCGTTCACGGGCGGCGGTTACGAGTCGCCGTACGCTTTGAAGAAGGTCGCGGACTACTGGTTCGCGCAGGGCGTCAACCGCATCGTCTTCCACACCTCCGCGCACCAGCCGCTCGACACCAAGCCCGGCAACACGATGGTCGGGACGCACGTCAACCGCAACATCACCTGGGCCGAAACAGCGCGCCCGTTCATGGACTACCTGGCGCGAAACTCTTTCATGCTTCAGCGCGGCCTGCCGGTCGCCGACCTCGCGTACCTTTTGAACGAAGGCGCGCCTTCGACGATGCCTTTCTGGGGCGCGGGCCTCAAGCCTGCGCCGCCCGCGGGCTACGATTACGACTACGTGAACGCGGACGCGCTGCTCACGCGCATGTCGGTCGGCGCGGACGGCCGGCTCGTCACGCCGGACGGAGTGAGCTACCGCGTGCTTGTGCTTCCCGAAGTCGAACGCATGACGCTGCCGGTGCTGCGCAAGATTCGTGAGCTGGTCGGCGGTGGTGCGACCGTTCTGGGGCCGAAGCCTTCGAAGTCGCCGGGCCTCGCCGGATACCCGGAAGCAGATAGAGAAGTGCAGGCCATCGCCTCCGAACTGTGGGGCGACCTCGACGGCGTGAGCCGCACGCGACGCTCATACGGAAGGGGGACTGTGGTGTGGGGCTTGGCGCCCGCGGACGTGCTCGCGTGGCTTCGCGTCCCGCCGGACGTGGAGTACGGCCGGGGGCTGGACGCGGACTTGACCTGGATTCACAGGCGCGAAGGTGACGCGGACATCTACTTCGTCGTGAACCGCGCCGACCGCGCGCAGGACTTGGAAGCTCGTTTCCGCGTGGGCGGCAAAGAGGCGGAGCTGTGGCACGCCGACACTGGCGCGGGCGAGCCGGCGGGCTACAGCACGGCGGACGGACGCACCACGGTGCCGCTGCATCTTGAGCAGCGCGAGTCTGTGTTCGTCGTCTTCCGGCGCGCGACCAACTTACCGTCACGCGTCGTCACTCAGACGAGCCTGACGCCGCTCGCGACGCTCGGCGGGCCTTGGGAAGTCAGCTTCCCGCCGAACCTCGGCGCGCCGCCGTCGCTCCGGCTTTCAGAGTTGACATCTTGGACGGCGAACGCCGACGACGGCGTGAAGTACTTCTCGGGCACGGCCGTTTACGCGAAGACGTTGCAGGCGCAGCGGGGCTGGTTCCGAACGGGGCAGAGGATTCTGCTCGACCTCGGCGCGGTGAAGGACATCGCGGAAGTCTCGCTCAACGGCAAGTCGCTCGGGGTCTTATGGAGGCCGCCGTTCCGCGTTGAAGTGACCGGCGCGCTCAAGCCCGGCGCGAACCTCCTTGAGATAAAGGTGACGAACGAGTGGACGAACCGGATCGTCGGCGACCGTTCGGCGCCCGCGGAGAAGAAGGTTTTCGCAAACGTGCCCGCCGGCTTCGGCCCACCTCCGACGATAAGTGAAGCAGGACTGCTCGGCCCCGTGACTCTCGTCTCGGAGGGAGGGCGCTACACAAGGGAGCGTTGAATCAGATGAGGTACAAAGCAGCGTTCGTGACGGCTTTGCTTGTGTCGTCGTTCATACTGTCGCTCGGCATCGCGAGCGGCCAGCGTCAGAACGAGCCGCCGAAGAACGTGGCGGGCATCCCCGTCAACTACAACGAGTCGCTCGTCGGCAGCTACACGCTCCCCGACCCGCTTGTCCTCGCCGACGGGAAGCGCGTGCGCGACGCGAAGACCTGGTATAGAAAACGTCGGCCCGAGATCGTGCGCCTCTTCGAGGAGCAGCAGTTCGGCCGAAGCCCCGGCCGCCCCGACGGCATGAGCTTCGACGTGTTCGACAAGGGCACGCCCGCGCTCAATGGGAAGGCCATACGGCGGCAGGTGACCGTCTACTTCTCGCGCGACAAGGCGGGGCCGAAGATGGACTTGCTCATCTACCTTCCCGCCGAGGCGCGCAAGCCCGTCCCCGTCCTGCTCAACCTGAGCTTCACGGCCAACTCGAACGCGGTGGACGACCCCGGCGTCAAGCCCGGCGAGGTCTGGGGGCGCGAGAAGAAACGTGTCCCCGCGCCGCAGGGCTCGAACTTCGGCAGGCTCGACGTGCTGCCCTTCCTCGCGAGCGGTATCGGCGTCGCCACCGTCTACTACGGCGACATCGACCCGGACTTCCTCGGCGGCACCCCGCACGGCGTGCGCGCCCTCTACCTTAAGCCGGGGCAGACGGAGCCCGCGCCGGACGAGTGGGGCGCGATTGCCGCGTGGGGCTGGGGCCTGAGCCGCGCGCTCGACTACTTCGAGACCGACAAAGGTGTGGACGCGAAGCGCGTCGCGATCTTCGGCGCGTCGCGTCTGGGGAAGACTGTGCTCTGGGCGGGCGCGCGCGACACGCGCTTCGCGATGGTCATCGCCAGCTGCTCGGGCGAGGGCGGCGCCGCTCTGAGCCGACGCAACTACGGCGAGACGGTCAAGCACCTGACGGCCCCGACGAGATACCCTTACCAGTTCGCGGCCAACTACCAGAAGGTCGCCGACCGGCCGGGCGAGTCGCCGGTAGACGCGCACCTGCTGCTCTCGCTCGTCGCACCGCGGCCGCTGCTTTTGCAAACCGGCGACACGGATTTGTGGTCAGACCCGAAGGGAGAGTTCCTGTCCGCGGTCGCCGCCGGGCCGGTCTACAGGCTGCTCGGTAAGCAGGACTTGGGCACGGACGAGATGCCGCCCGCGGGGCAACCCGTCCTGCACACGCTCGGCTACTACATGCACGCGGGCGGGCACGGGACGATACCGTCCGACTGGGGGCAGTTTTTGACGTTCATGCAGACGCACCTGCGCTGAGGGCTATTAACCATAGAGACACGGAGACACGGCTTTCAGAATTTGAAATTTCAAATCCCTAAAGCCGTGTCTCCGTGGTTAACTTTTACCCCTGCGAGAAGGTGCCCATCTGGCTGACGGCGTAGTCCTGCATGGCGAGAAGTTCGTCGAGCAGATCGAGCATGCGTGCGGCGCTCCCCAACTCCGCGCGCGCGCGCTGCGCTTCGTCGGTCGGGGCTAAGGCGTCGGCCGCCTCGGGTTGAGGGTGTTGACCTTCGCCGTCGGGCGACTCCTCGTCTTCGTCGCCGCGGCCGTCGCGCTCGCGGCGCATGAGGTGCGCGAGGCGTCGCATCTGCGTGCGCTGCTTGTCGAGGAGGTTGCGCATCAGCGTGCGGCGCATGGTCGGCGTCATGTGGCGCAGGGCCTCGGCGTTGCCGGGCGGCGGCGCGAGCGCGCCCATGACCGTCGGCTGGCGGTTGAGTCCGAGCAGCTCTTCCGTCGCGCTCGCGCCTCCCCGCGCGCGCATCTGTTCGGCCGCGACGAGCTGCGAAGGGTCGCGCCCCGCGAGCGCGCCGCTCATGCCCGACGCGCTCGCGGCGCATGAGGTGCGCGAGGCGTCGCATCTGCGTGCGCTGCTTGTC
>CAXTSK010000354.1:0-5920 GCA_964246655.1 uncultured Pyrinomonadaceae bacterium | reverse complement strand
CGCTCGCTCTTCGGCCTCGCCGAGAGCCTTAAGGCGCAGCGCAAGACGCGCGCGGGTTGTGCTTGAGGTCTTCGCGGAAGACCGACTCGGCCTCTGCGGCGCGACCGTCGGCGAGCAGTAACGCGCCGAGCGCCTCGCGCGCGGGCAGGAACCACGCGGGCGGCTCGTCGTACGCGAGCGAGTCTTCGGTGGCGACCGCTTCCTTTAAAAGCTCCGCGGCGCGCCCGCGATCCCCGCGTGATGAGGCGATGCGCGCCGCGAGCATCCGGTCGGCGATCTTGAGAATATCGCTCGCCTTGTTGAGCCCGAACTGCGCGTCGGCCGGGGTCGCCTGCTCCGCGGCCGCGAACGACTTGAGCGTGGCCGCCGCCTCTTCGGTCTTGCCCGTCGCGACGAGGGCCATCCCGCGCGCCCACGTCCAGACGGTGCGCGTGGCCGCCTGCTCGGCCGGAGGCTCGGGAGACTTTAACACTTCGTCCCAGCGGCGGAAGCGCACGAGCACGAGCGCCGAGGTCGTGTTGAAGCCTTCGAGCATCGGCATCGCCTTGAGGTGCGGCCCGACGTTCGCCTCCAACTGCCGCGCCGAGCGCAAAGCGTCCGCGTAACGCCCCGCGAAGCTATAAGAGACCGCGAGGAAGTGCAGGTTGTGGCTGTAGTACATCAAGGGGTAGATGCCCTGCACGCCCGACGCCTTGATGTACGCGCGGTCGGCCGCGGCCCCCGCCTCGGTGCTGCGCGCCGAGGCGGGGTTGTCGCCGGGGCGCTGGTAGATGTGCGCGGGCATGTGGACGATGTGGCCCGCGGCGGGCATCAAACGCCCGAGCCGCGGCGCATAAGCCAGCGCGCGGCCGGGATCGGGCGACGCCTCGACGGCGTGGATGTAGTAGTGGATGGCGCCGACGTGGTTCGGGTCGCGCTTCAAGACCGATTCGAGCGTCGCGACGATCTCGTTCGTGCCCTCGGCGGGCGTGCCGTCCTTATTCCAAAGCTTCCACGGGCGCAGGTTCATCAACGACTCGGCGTAGAGCGTGGCGGCGTCGAGGTCGTCGGGGTACTTCTTCGAGAGCGCGCCCATCGCGCGGCTGAAATCCTCCGCGAGGCCGCGCAGCTTCTCGGGTGTCGCGCCCGCGTCGTCCGTGTAGCGCTTCGCGAGCGCTTCGATGTAGTCGCGCTCCTTCGGCGAAGCCTTCGGCGCGAGCGCCAGCGCCTTCCGCGTGGCGTCGAAGGCGGCACGCTCGCGCTCGGGGTCTACGTCGAGGTTGATGTTCGGCCCGAGCGCGTAGGCGACGCCCCAGTGCGCCATCGCGAGCGAGGGGTCGAGCCCGGCCGCGCGTTGGAAGGAGCGCACCGCCTCTTCGTGGTTGAAGGCGTAGACCAAGCGCAAGCCCTGGTCGAAGAAGCGCTGCGCCTCGGCGCTGCGGGTCGTGACCGGGTGGCGGAGCGAGCCCATCCCGGGGACGAGCGCCGCCTCGTCCGTTTTCTGCGTCGCGTGGTGCCCGTGCTGTGCGTGGGCCGCGCCGCAAGCGAAGAGCAGCGCGAGCAAGAGGGCGGGGAACTTCATCGAAGGGTTCTCCTGATCTTTGGGATTCGACGATAAGGGAGGCGCGGGCACTGGTCCCGCGCCGTTCGTCGAACTCTACGCCGACCCCACCTTGTTCGGATTCCGCCGCCGCGGCTACTCGTTGACCTTGAGGACGGCGAGGAAGGCTTCCTGAGGGATTTCGACTTTGCCGACGCGCTTCATGCGCTTCTTGCCCTCTTTCTGTTTTTCGAGGAGCTTGCGCTTGCGCGTGATGTCGCCGCCGTAGCACTTGGCGATGACGTTCTTGCCGAGCGACTTGACGGTCTCGCGGGCGATGATCTTGTTGCCGATGGCGGCCTGGATGGGCACCTCGAAGAGCTGGCGCGGGATGAGTTGGCGCATCTTCTCGGCGAGGAGCCGGCCGCGGGCCTGCGAGTTCTGGCGGTGGACGATGATGGAGAGCGCATCCACGGGCTCGCCCGCGACCATGAGGTCGAGCTTGACGAGGTCGCTCTCGATGTAACCGGCGAGGTGGTAGTCGAGCGACGCGTAGCCGCGCGAGACGGATTTGAGCCGGTCGTAGAAGTCGAGCACGATCTCGTTGAGGGGCAGCGTGTAGACGAGCATCACGCGCTTCTCGGCGATGTACTCGAACTTCTTCTGCACGCCGCGCTTCTCTTCGAGCAGCGGGAGGATGCCGCCGAGGAACTCGTCGGAGGTGAGGATGGTCGCCTCGATGATGGGCTCTTCGATCTTCTGGATGCGGACGGCGTCGGGCATCTTCGCGGGCGAGTCCACCTCGACGACCTCGCCGTCGGTCGCCGTCACGCGGTAGCGCACGCCGGGCGCCGTCGTGATGAGGTCTAAGTCGAACTCGCGCTCCAGACGCTCCTGCACGATCTCCATGTGGAGCAGGCCGAGGAAGCCACAGCGGAAGCCGAAGCCGAGGGCGACCGAAGACTCGGGCTCGTAGAAGAAGGAGGCGTCGTTGAGGCGCAGCTTATCCAGGGCGTCGCGCAACTCTTCGTACTGGTTGGCCTCGACGGGGTAGAGGCCGGCGAAGACCATCGGCTTGATCTCTTGAAAGCCGGGGAAGGGCTCTTTGGTCGGGCGCGCGGCCTCGGTGATGGTGTCGCCGATCTGCACGTCGGCGACCGTCTTGATGGAGGCCGTCATGAAGCCGACCTCGCCGACCGAAAGACTGTCGATCAGCGTCGGGCGCGGGCGATTCACGCCGATGGTCTCGACCTGGTAGTCGCGGCCGGTGTTGAAGAAGCGAATCTTCATGCCCGGCTTGATCGTCCCGTCGATGACGCGGAAGAGGACGATGACGCCGCGGTACGAGTCGTACCACGAGTCGAAGATGAGCGCCTTGAGCGACGCTTTGGGGTCGCCCTGCGGCGCGGGCACGTCGCGGACGATGGCTTCGAGGATGTCGGGGACGCCGACGCCCGTCTTGGCGGAGGCGAGCACGGCGTTCGAGGTGTCGAGGCCGATGACGTGCTCGATCTGCTCCATCACCTTTTCGGGCTCGGCGCCGGGCAGGTCGATCTTGTTGATGACGGGGACGAGCTCTAAGTTCTCGCCGATGGCGAGGTAGGTGTTGGCGAGCGTCTGCGCCTCGACGCCCTGCGACGCATCCACGATGAGGAGCGCGCCCTCGCACGCGGATAAGCTGCGCGAGACCTCGTAAGAGAAATCGACGTGGCCGGGCGTGTCGATGAGATTGAGGACGTAGGCTTGCCCGTCGCGGGCGCGGTAGTCGAGGCGGACGGCGTGCGCCTTGATGGTGATGCCGCGCTCGCGCTCCAGATCCATGTTGTCTAAGACCTGCGCCTCCATCTCGCGCTCCGAGAGCGCGCCGGTGAGTTCGAGCAGGCGGTCGGCCAGCGTGGACTTGCCGTGGTCGATGTGCGCGATGATCGAGAAGTTTCTGATGCGTTCGGGGTTCATAAGTGCCGTAAACCGTGAACCGTAAACCGTGACAAGAGGGCGCGGCGTTTCTTGTCGCGGTTTACGGTTCGACGTAGACAGTCTTTATAACAAAACGCGGGAGAAACCGCACGCGCGAGGTTGGCGCGCGTCCGCTTGTCACGGTTCACGGTTTACGGTTTACGGCTCTGCTCACGCGCCGGAGGAGATGGCGCGGCGCGTTCCGTGGGCGCGGGGGTTGCCGGGGGGCGCGGCGTTGAGGGTCGGGTCGTGCTCGGCGCCGGGCACGGAGGTCGTGCCGTGCATCGGGAGTTCGAGCGTGACGATGGCGCCGCCCGTCGGCACGTTCGAAAGCTCGAAGCGGTAGGAGTTGCCGTAGAGCTGTTGCAGGCGCGCGCGCGTGTTGGCGAGGCCGACGCCGCCCGGCTTGCCGCGCCCGTCGTCGGCACCTTCGGGCAGGCCGCGCCCGTTGTCGCGGACTTCCAGCCGGAGCGCGTCGCCGGAGCGCGAGGCGCGCACCTCGACGTGGCCGTGCGACGCCCGCTGCGAGACGCCGTGGCGGATGGCGTTCTCGACGATGGGCTGGAGGATGAGGTTGGGCACGACGCAGTCGAGCAGCTGCGGGTCGGCCTCGATCTGCGTCGTCAGGCGGTCGCGAAAGCGCGTGCGCTCGATGTCGAGGTAGCAGTTGAGGAACTCCAACTCCTGCCGCAGCGGCACCTCCTGCGCGGCGGCCGAGTCGAGCGTCAGGCGCAGGAAGTCGCCCAGCCGGGCGATCATCTTGTCGGCCGCGTCCGGGTCGGAGTGGACGAGGGCGGAGATCGAGTGCAAGGCGTTAAAGAGGAAGTGCGGGTGGAGCTGCATCTTCAAAGCCTGCAACTGCGCCTGCGAAGCGCGCAACTCGCCCTCGCGGTAGCGCTGGTAGTAGTCGGCCGCGTGGCTGATGACGACGATGATCCAGTAGACGAACAGCTCGCGGTCGATGTTGAAGAAGATGATGCGGGGGAGGTACGCCCACTTGAAGGTGGCGAGGGTGCCGCTGAAGTAGTGGTCGAGGACGATGTGGAAGGCCGACCAGACCGCGCAGACGCCGATGCTCGCGAGCAGGTGGATGGGGATGGTGCGCCGCCACGTCTGTCGCTCGACGCGGTAGCGGCGCGCGAGCAGGAGCACGAGCGGGGTAGAGAGCGCGAAGATGACGACCGCCGTCATCTGCCACGCCAGCGCGCTCGGCAGAGACATCTGCTTCGGCGTGCCGAGGAAGTAGAAATAGATCTGGCTGGAGAAGAAGAGGCCGACCAGCACCCACACGAGCAGGATGAAGGCGAGCCGCGTCCAGCGCTGCCGGCTCAAGCCCGCCCCGCCCCCCGCGTCGGTCTCGAAAAACTTCTTCACGCGCGTATCATCGCAAACCGCCACGCGCTAAGACAAGCCCGCTAGAGGCCGAGCAGGCCGCACAGCGCCTCCCACACGCGGCGCGCCTCCTCGCCGTGGACGACGATCTCGTTCGTGCCCGGTCTCCCCTGCGCGGGCGGGTTGGTGTCGAAGACGACGCTCAAGACCTCCTGCCCCGCCGCGTCCTGGTAGGCCGCGTACTGAATCCTGTCCACGTTGACGAGCAGCGTCGCCCCGTCCTCTCGCGTCGCGGTGATGAACGGCATGGCTGACTCTCGCGCCTGCTTAAGAACTTTAAAAGGGGGCCGGAGGGGAATTCTCTATCGGGAGATTCAGCCGCCCTGCTGCGCGGCTTCGCGGGCGAGGAGGGCGGCGCCGATGGGGACGGCGTCGGGGCCGAGGGTGGCGGCGACGATCTGGGTGGACTCGAAGTTGGGCTGGAAGGAGCGGCGGCGCGCCTCCTGCACGATGGGGTCGAGGATGATCTCGCCGGCGTCCATCACGCCGCCGCCGAGGACGATGCGCTCGGTGTTGAGGAGGTTGATGACGGACGCGATGGCCGTGCCGATGTAGCGACCCGTCCGGGAGATCATCAGCGCGGCGAAGTCGTCGCCGTTCTGCGCCTCGTGCGCGATGTCGGCGGCGGTGAAATTCTTGTTGAGCCCGAGGCGCGAGAGCGAAGAGGTCGAGTCACGCATCAGGCGCTCGTGCGTGCGGCGGACGATGTTGGGCGCGGAGGCCACCGTCTCAAGGCAGCCGACGTTGCCGCAGGCGCACTCGATGCCCTCGGGGTCGATGGTAATGTGCCCGAACTCTCCGGCGAACCCGGACGCGCCGCGCCACAGGCGTCCGTCGAGGATGAGCGCGCCGCCGATGCCCGTGCCGATGGTGACGTAGAACATGTTGCGGCTGCCGCGGCCCGCGCCCGCCGCGTGCTCGCCCAGCGCGCCCGCGTTGGCGTCGTTGTCGAGCGCGACGGGGAGCCCCGTGGCCTGTGCGAGGGCGGCGCGGAGGTCTTCGCGCACGACCGAAGGGAGGTCGGAGGAGATGACGACGCGGCCCGTCTGCGGG
>CAXTSK010000353.1:0-5926 GCA_964246655.1 uncultured Pyrinomonadaceae bacterium | reverse complement strand
ATAACGAAGGGCTCGCCCGCCTGCGCTTCGGCGACGGCGAGTTGGGGCGCGCGCCCGCGCCCGGCTCGGCCTTCGCGTTCTCTTACCGCGTCGGCAACGGCCGCGCGGGCAACGTCGGCGCCGAGGCCATCTCGCGCGTCGTCTTCCGCAAGACGAGCGTCGGCGGCGTCACGATTAAGGTTCGCAACCCCCTGCCCGCGGGCGGCGGCACCGAGCCCGAGACGTTGGTTGACGCGAAGATGTTCGCGCCCGGCGCGTTCCGCAAACAGTTGCAGCGCGCCGTCACGGCCGACGACTACGCGAGCCTCGCACAGACGACGCACGCCGAGAGCGTGCAGCGCGCCGCGGGCGAGCTGCGCTGGGTCGGGAGCTGGTACGGCGTGCGCGTCGCCGTTGACCCGCTCGGCGCGGCCTCGCCGCCCGAGTCTTTGCTGAAGGATTTGCGCTGGGGGCTCGAGCGCTACCGTCGCGTCGGGCACGACCTCTCGGTGCTGCCCGCCGGCTACGTCTCGCTCGACATCTCGATGACAGTCTGCGTTAAGCCGCACCACCTGCGCGCGCACGTCCGCCGCGCGCTGATGGAGGCGTTCAGCAACGTGGCGCTCGCGGGCGGTCGCCGCGGGTTCTTCCATCCGGACAACCTGACCTTCGGCCAGGACGTGCACCTGAGCAAGCTGGCCGCGACCGCGCTGGCCGTGCCCGGCGTCGAGAGCGTCCACTTCGGGCGCTTCCACGGGCGCACGCTCGGCAAGCTGCAAAGGTTCTTCGAGCCCGAGGCGGACGAGATCGAGCAGGGCGTCCTGCGGCTGAGCGCGCTCGAAGTGGCGCGGCTCGACAACGACCCGAACTTCCCCGAGCACGGCCGTCTCGTGCTCAACGTGAGAGGTGGGAGATGAACGAAGACTGCGGATGCTGCGAAGGCTTGGAAGAGTTGACGCCGGAGGCGACGGCCAACAGCCCCGGCCTCGACGCCGTCTCGTACCGCGTCGGGACGCACGCCACGTTCCTCGAAACGATGAAGGCGCGGCTCTCGGCCCGCCGCCCCGACCCGCCGCGGGACGCCCCCCACGGCCCTCGAACCGATGCCGGCGCGGCGCTCGCCCCCCGGCCGCGGCGCCGACGGCCCCGACTGCGAGGGCCGGCCGCGCCCCCTGCTGGCGCTCCCGACGCGCGCGGCCGGCGACCCTTCCGTCGCGATGCTCGACGCGTGGGCGACGGTCGCCGACGTGCTCACCTTCTACCAAGAGCGCATCGCCAACGAGGGTTACCTCCGCACCGCGACCGAGCGCCGCTCGCTGCTGGAGCTGGCGCGGCTCATCGGCTACAAGCCGCACGACGGCGTCGCCGCAAGCGTCTACCTCGCCTTCACGCTCGACGCGGGCACGGAGGTGACGATACCCGCAGGCACACGCGCCCAGAGCGTGCCGGGGCCGGGCGAGCTGCTCCAGCCCTTCGAGACTTCGGAGCCGCTGCCGGCGCGCGGCCGCTGGAACACGCTCGTGCCGCGCCGGACGCGCCCGATGAACCTGGCGAAGCCGCTGATGAACGGGCAGAGCCTCGACTACCTCTACCTGAAGGGCACGTCCACGAACCTGAGCGTCAACGACGCGCTCCTCGTCATCTACTTCACGCCTGCGGTCTACCGCGTGCTGGAGGTGAAGGACGACACGGCGGCCGACCGCACTTACGTCCGCATCACGCCCTGGACACGCTCCGTACCCGCCCCGGTCGTCGCCGGCAGCGCCCTTTCCGCGGCGCTCCTGCGGCTGCGCGAGGTGACCGACGTGGCGCTCGCGCAGGTCGGCACGAGCATCAACCCCGAGCTGAAGACGGCCATCGCCGCGAACAACGTCCTCGCGGCGCTGAAGCAGGCGCTCGACAACAAGAGCGTGGGCCAGGTGCTCCTTATGCTCGAAGAGGAGATTCTGCCTGAGCTGCATAGGCTCGTCTCGCAGCCCACCGTCAGGCGCTCGCTGAACCTGCTTACGTGGCTCTCTGGCATCATCGAAGAGCTTGAGGACATTGTCGGCAGCCTGACGGCCGAGGCGCCCGACGAGGAGGTCGATCTCGACGAGCTGTTCGACGAGCCGGACATCTTCAAGCTCCCCTCCGTGCTTACCGCGCAGGTCTTCGACACCTCGACGCTCGCCGAGCCGAAGCGGATACCCACCATCGAGCTGACGACCGCACTCTCGGAGCTGCTGACCAAGCCCGCCTCGAAGCAGCCCGCGAGCAGCGCGCGCCTCGGCCGCGGCATCGAGGACAGCTTCTACGCCACGTCCGACACGGCCGCGCGGCTTTCGACCGCCTTCCAGCCGGCGCTCAAGGCGAACCTCTACCGCGCGCTTGAGAACGTGCCGGTGACGCCCGCGCAGCCCGTCAAGGTCTACGCGCTGCGCAAGCAGGTGAAGCTCTTCGGCAGCACCGCCCCGCAGCAGACGCGCCTCGTCAACACCACCGAGACGCAGGGCGGCGGCGACGCCGGCACGACGGTCAACACGGGCATGGTCACGCAGTTCGACGAGTGGACGCCCGCGACCGACGAGCAGAACGACCTCCTGTTCCTCGACAGCGCTTACGACAAGATCGTGCCCAACACCCACGTCGCCGTCTTCAGGCCCGACAGGGGTGCGCCCGTCGTCTATACCGGCACGGAGGTCTCGGTGCGCGCGCGCGCCGCCTACGGCGTCAGCGGCGATACGACCGTCGTCAAGCTCAGCGCCGGCTGGTGGCGCCCGCGGGCCACGGTCACCCCGACCTCGCCGCCCACACAGCAGCCCGCCGACCCGGAGCAGAACACCTTCGGCGCCGTCCGCGGCACGCTCGTCTTCGCGCAGAGCGAGGAGTTGGCGCTGACGGAGGAGCCAGTCACGGACGACATCTGCGCGGGAGCCCCCGACGCTGCCCAGAAGATAGAGCTCGACGGGGTCTACGAAGGGCTTGAGCCCGGACGCTGGCTCATCATCACGGGCGAGCGCACCGACATCGCCTTGCAGGACAAGCCGCAGATGCTCGACGCGTCGCGGACTGAGATGGCCGGCGGCGAGGGGGCGGGCGTGAATTTCTTGACGACCGGCGCGAAGCCGGTGCTCGCCGTCCCCGCCATTACGGCCACGGAACTCGTCATGCTCGGCGGCGTCGAGCACAGCTACGACCCCGCGCTCTTCGGCGACAGCCTGCACACCACCGTCGTGCTCGCCGAGAACCTGGCCTACTGCTACAAGCGCGACACCGTCACCATCTACGGCAACGTCGCGCACGCCACGCATGGCGAGACGCGGGAAGAGGTCTTGGGAAGCGGCGACGGCGCGAAGGCGATGCAGTCCTTCGCGCTGCGCCAGTCGCCGCTCACCTACGTCTCGGCGGCCACGCCCTCGGGCGTCGAGAGCACCCTCACCGTGCGCGTCAACGGCGTGCGCTGGCACGAGACGGACACGCTGGCCGGGCTCGGCCCCAAAGACCGCAGCTACGTCACGCGCACGGACGACGAGGCCAAGACCACGGTCGTCTTCGGCAGCGGCGAGCGCGGCGCGCGCCCCCCCACCGGCGTCGAGAATATCAAGGCCGTCTACCGCACAGGCATTGGCCGCCCCGGCAACGTCAAGCCCGGGCAAATCAGCCTGCTCGCCACCAAGCCGCTCAACGTGAGCAAGGTCGTCAACCCGCTGGCGGCGACGGGCGGCGCCGACCGCGAGTCGCGTGACGCCCTGCGGCGTCACGCCCCGCTCGCCGTCATGTCGCTCGACCGGCTCGTCTCAGTCCGCGACTACGAGGACTTCGCGCGCACGTTCGCGGGCGTCGGCAAGGCGAGCGCGCAGCGGCTCACGGACGGCCGCCGCCTGATAGTCCACCTGACCATCGCGGGCGCCGACGACATCCCCGTCGCGCCCGAGTCAGACCTCTTCGGCAACCTGCGCGCCGCGCTGCTCAAGTACGGCGACCCGTACCAACCGCTCGAAATCGAGGTGCGCGCGCTCAGGCTTCTGGTCATCTCGGCCGGAGTCTTGATCGACCCGGATTACCTCTGGGAGAACGTCGAGCCGCAGGTCAGGAGCGCGCTGCTCGCGCGCTTCAGCTTCGACCGGCGGGAGCTGGGGCAGGACGCGTACCTGAGCGAAGTGATGGGCGCGATCCAGTCCGTGCCCGGCGTCGTCTACGCGGACGTGGACGTGTTCGACGCGCTTGACGAGGACCTCTCCACGACCTCGCTCGAAATGATCGGGCGCCGTCATAAGCCGCGGCAGCGCATCCCCGTCCGGCTCGCGCGGATCGACTCCTACGCGACGACCGCCGCGGGGCGCGTCCTCCCGGCGCAGCTCGGGCTGCTCAGCCCCGCCGTGCCCGAGACGCTTTTACTCAAGGAGCTGAAGGCATGAAGAGAGACCTCGACAGGCTGTACGAGCTGCTGCCGGCCATCTACCGCCAGCGCGACGCCGGGCAGGGCGAGCCGCTGCGCGCACTCCTCCAGGTCATCTCCGAGCAGGTCAACGTCGTCGAGGACGACATCTCGCAGCTCTACGCGAACTGGTTCATCGAGACCTGCGAGGATTGGGTCGTCCCCTACATCGCCGACCTCGTCGGCTTCCGCCCCGTCGAGGAGGCGGGCCAAGCCGGCGATGTCGCGACGGCGCAGGGCGTGCTGCGCAACAAGTTCCTCGTCCCGCGCCGCGAGGTCGCCGACACGATCCGCAACCGCCGGCGCAAGGGCACGGTCTCGCTCCTCGAACTCCTCGCCGCCGACGTAGCGGGCTGGCCCGCGCGCGCCGTCGAGTTCTACCGGCTGCTCGCGCACGCGCAGCACCTCAACCACCTGCACACGGAGCGCGGGCTGACGGCCGACTTCAGGAAGTCGGAAGCGCTGGAACTCGTGGACGGCCCCTTCGACCGAGGCGCGCGCAGCGCGGACGTGCGGCGCATCGGCTCGCAACGCTCGCGCGGGCGTTACAACGTGCCGGGCGTCGGCCTCTTCGTCTGGCGCCTGGGCGCCTACCCCGTCACGCGCGCGCCGGCCTTCTGCATCGACCGCAAGGACAACCACTACACCTTCAGCGTGCTCGGCACCGACACGCAGCTCTTCACGCGCCCCGTGCCCGAACCCGACCTGACGCACCTGGCCGAGATGGTCAACGCGCCCGCGCCCATCAGCCGCCGCGCCTTCGAAGAGCGCACGGCCGACTACTACGGGCGCGACAAGAGCCTCTGCATCTACCGCGACGGGCCGCGCAACCGGCCCGTGCCGCTCGACCAGATCGTCCCCGCAGACCTCAGTCATTGGGCCTACAGCCCGCGCGGCCGTCAGGTGGCCGTTGACCCCGTGCTCGGCCGCATCGCCTTCTCCGGCTCGACGCTCGACGACCCGCCGAAGGGCGTCTGGGTCAGCTACCACTACGGCTTCCCCGCGGCCGTCGGCGGCGGCGAGTACGAGCGGCAACTGCGCCCGGCCGTAGGCCGCCGCGTGTACCACGTCAGCCAGCAGCGACGGCCGCGCGGCGGCGGCAGGCAGGCCGCGGCCCAACAGGCCGGCGACAAGAAGGACGGCCGCGCCTTCTCCGCCACCATCACCGCAGCCCTCGACGCCTGGGAGCGCGACAAGCGGCCGAGCGCCGTCATACAGATCGAGGACAGCGGCTCTTACGTCGAGTCTCTGAGACTATCGCTCCGTCCCGGCGAGCGCCTCGAAATCCGCGCGGCCAACGGCAAGCGGCCGCACATCTTCCTCCTCAACCGCCACGTCAACCGCCCCGACTACCTCAGCATCAGCGGCGACACGCCCGCCGCCGAGCAGCGCCGCCGCGAGCGCGAGGAGGATGAAGAAGAGGGCGCCGCGCGAGATGGCGTCCGCGAGGTGGCCATGTCCGAGGCGGAGGAAGGCGTCAACGGAGTCGAAGAGGTCGCAGACGAGGCCGAGTCTTCCGAAGAGGAGGAG